>SXIZ01000124.1 GCA_005779525.1 Methylococcaceae bacterium | reverse complement strand
TTGCCAATTAACGGCCGTAAGTCTTCAGGAATCGCCCCCTGTAATTCAATGGTGAGATACGATATGCAGCGTCTCGCATCTACTTGATAAGGCGCGACGATCGCTTGTGTGGGACAAACTTTCAGACAAGCAGTGCACGCTCCACAATGGTTGGTGCTTGCTTGATCAGATGGTAAGGGTAAATCGGTGTAAAGTTCGCCTAAAAAAAACCACGATCCTGCTTGGCGATTAATGACATTGGAATGTTTGCCTATCCAGCCTAACCCGGCTTTTTCTGCAATCGCCTTTTCCAAGACCGGGGCGCTATCGACAAACGCCCGATAGCCAAATTCGCCTGCATAGCCCGTAATGGCATCCGCCAGTTTTTGTAAACGCTGCCGTAGGACTTTATGATAGTCTCGCCCTAAAGCATAGCGCGAGATATAGGCTTGCAGCGGATTGTCGAGGTGCTGCTCCATCGCTGCGCGAGTTTCGGGCAAATAATCCATGCGTACTGAAATAATACTGCGAGTACCTGGCTGCAATAGTTCTGGACGACTTCTTTTAAGCCCATGGCGCTGCATATATTCCATTTCGCCATGATATTGTTTACTGATCCAAGTCTCTAAATGCTGTTCTGCTTGCTGCAAATCAATATCACTTATACCAATTTGCTGAAAGCCTAAAGCTTTACCCCATTGTTTAATTAACGAAACTAATTCTGTCGTATTTAAATTATTTGCAGTACGCATAGCTTTAAGATTAGTATTTCATTTTTATGCGGTAAAGCTTTAATATACTCTATTAGCTTTATATTCACTGCAAAAGCATAGGTTAATATGCAATTAAACATTTTTGCCA
This sequence comes from Methylococcaceae bacterium, assembly GCA_005779525.1. GTDB lineage: Bacteria > Pseudomonadota > Gammaproteobacteria > Methylococcales > Methylomonadaceae > SXIZ01. The sequence goes on along the minus strand of SXIZ01000124.1, from coordinate 2,149 downwards.
ACCTTCAAAATATTCCATTATTTGCAGGGGTACCGGACGATATTCTAGAAAGTTTAGCGTTAAAAACCCGAGTATCGAAATTCCCGAAACATGCCACGATCATCACCGAAGGCGATGATAGCACCTCGATGTATATCTTGTTGTCTGGCAAAGTTAGAGTGTTTACGAGTTATGAAGAAGGTAAAGAAATTACCTTATTAGTCCAAGAAGCAGGCTCCTATTTTGGTGAATTAGCGCTGTTAACCTGTGAACCACGTTCGGCTTCTGTGGTGACCATGGAAAAAACCGTCTGCGGCATTATCAACCAAAGTGATTTTATTCAATGGTTGCAATCACATCCTGAGATTACTCTGACCTTATTAACCGTCATGTCGGGCAAAATTCGAATGTTAACCGAGCGCGTTAAGCAATTAGCCTTATCCAATGTTTACGAGCGCACCATCACGCACCTAATGCGGATGGCGCGTCAGGAAGGCGAATTGCTGATTATTAAGAAAATGCCCACGCAACAAGAATTAGCCAATGTTGTGGGCGCCTCGCGAGAAATGGTGAATAAGGTACTCAAAGAACTCATCAAGGGCGGCTATATTACTTTACAAGATAAGACCCTGGTTTTTGAAAGTAAACCTCCCAGTTCCTGGTAAACCCCACGATTCATAGTCGCCCTCAGCATACGATAAAGGCACAGGCACGCCTTAAACTTCATTATAATCTTCCACTCTTACCGAGTTCTGTCTAGGGAATATGTATGTCTAAAATTTATCCAATTCAAGCCGCCGTAGCCCAACATGCGCATATTGATCAAACGCGTTATCGGAGTTTGTATCAACAATCCATAGCGCAACCTGAAACGTTTTGGGCAGAACAAGCCACGCAATTTCTGGAATGGTCTAAACCCTGGCAGCAAGTCATGCATTTTGATTATCCGGCGGGGATTATTCGCTGGTTTGACGGTGCAGAATTGAATGTTAGCGTAAATTGCCTAGATCGCCATCTGCCTCAACGTGCTGAGCAAACCGCAATTATCTGGGAAGGAGACGATCCCAAGCAGGCTCAAAAAATCACTTATGCTCAACTGCACGAACAAGTCTGTAAATTTGCTAATGTGCTGAAAGCCTATGGGGTACAAAAAGGCGATAGAGTGTGTATTTATTTACCGATGATACCCGAAGCCGCGGTGATTATTTTGGCGTGTACCCGTATCGGTGCGGTGCACTCCATCGTCTTTGGTGGTTTTTCGGCAGATGCCTTGCGTGACCGGATTCTGGATGCTGATTGCCAAATTGTCATTTGCGCGGACGAAGGTCGACGCGGCGGTAAAACCCTGCCAGTCAAATACAACGCCGATAAAGCGGTACAACAATGTCCCGGCGTACGCCATGTGATAGTCGTACAGTCCACCGCAAACCCAGTCGAATGGCATCCAGAGCGGGATGTGTGGTATCACCAAGCCATGGCGGAAGCATCGAGTTCCTGCCCCGCCGAACCCATGGGCGCAGAAGATCCTTTATTTATTTTGTACACCTCAGGTTCTACAGGCAAACCCAAAGGCGTATTGCATACCACGGGTGGTTATTTGCTATACGCAGCCATGACCCATAAATATGTGTTTGATTATCACGACGGTGACATTTATTGGTGTACGGCCGATATCGGCTGGGTCACCGGACATTCGTATGTCATCTACGGCCCCCTGTGCAATGGCGCCACCACCCTGATGTTCGAGGGTGTGCCCACCTATCCGGCCGCGGACCGTTTCTGGCAAGTGATCGACAAACATCAGGTGAATATCTTCTATACCGCCCCGACAGCCATCCGTGCGCTGATGGCGCAAGGCAATGAATGGGTACAACACACTTCGCGCAGCAGCTTACGCATTTTAGGCAGTGTCGGCGAACCGATCAACCCAGAAGCGTGGGAATGGTATTATCACATCGTCGGCGAACAACGCTGCCCGATTGTCGATACTTGGTGGCAAACAGAAACTGGGGGGATTATGATCACGCCACTGGCGGGTGCTATCGACTTGAAACCCGGCTCAGCGACCCTGCCATTTTTTGGCATTCAACCTGAAATTCTAGACAACCAAGGCCAGATTTTGACTGGCCCAGCTGAAGGTATTTTAGTAATTAGTCGCAGTTGGCCTGGA
>SXIZ01000123.1 GCA_005779525.1 Methylococcaceae bacterium | reverse complement strand
TCAGTGACAGCAAAGTGACCATTAACATGACGACTAGCACAAAGACATCCAAATAGCTGATTAGCCAATTATCGCTGCGGTGTTTACGCTGTGCATTCAACATTTCATCGATAGCGTCACTGGCATAGGTTTTTATACGTGTGCGCGAATTATTCATCTAAACATCCTTTCAACTAACGCTGTAACTCATCATCGTGATGCGCTATAAAGGAATACAAGGTTTCTCGAATAAACGCCGGGCTGCGGCGTTCAGCGATTAGCGTAATGCCTTCCATCACCATGCTCATGATCATAATGCGTTGTTCGGTGCGGCGTTCTAATTTGAGCGCGATCGGATTAAACACTAAATTGGAAAACATTAAGCCGTAAAATGTTGTAATTAACGCCACTCCCATATTAAAACCGATAGCGTTTAAATCTTTTTGCGCAATAATCTCCAACATATTAATTAAGCCAATTAAGGTTCCCAACATGCCAAAGGCTGGGGCAAAACTGGCCATGCTATGAAAAATATTGGCCTCGGCCTGTTCTTTGGCACGTAAACGCGTGATACGCCATTTCAATAAGGTAATAATGTCATCGATTGGAGTGTTATCGATGACCAGTTGAAAACCCGTTTTTAAATAGGAGTTATTAATACTGTCGATAATATACTCGACGCCCAACATATCGCGGTTAAACCATAAATGCGCTACGCGACTGATTTCGTCGGCATCAACACGTGGATCTAGGCTTTCGTAGATAAAGACTTGTTTAACTGCGCGTAACCCTTGTTTGATATCGCGTAAAGGATAACTTAAAAAAACCGCTGCAAAGGTGCCGACTATAACGATGACTAGCCCTGGAAGATTGATAAAGGATAAGGGCGCTGTGGCGGCATAGAGAATGATGAAGATGCACAACAAGATGCTCAGCAAAATACCGACCGCTGTTGAATAATTAAATAGCGTGTAATTGAATCTCATGAATGCCCGGAGTTCCTTCAAACAGCTGCTTGAAGTCATTGGAATGCTGAAAGCTGATGACGATATTATACCAGAGTGCATCTATGAAGCTGTAGCCCTTAGCGTGTAGGAGTGGTTGGTAGAGGTTACCTATTTTTGCCTATTATACGAGTGGTCAGTTTTAGCTATACACCCATTCCAATTTATAGCCAACCCCATAAATCGACACAATCACTTCTTGTCCGGGGATCACCGCCGCAACTTTTTTGCGCAGATTTTTGATATGGCTATCGACCGTGCGATCCGTGACGATACGATGATCGTCGTACAACTGAGTCATTAACTGCTCTCGACTATACACCCGTCCAGGCGTGGCATTGAGGGTCGCTAAGAGCCGAAATTCCGCTGGGGTTAAGTCCAATAATTTATTGTGATAACGCACTTCGTACCGCTCTGGATCAATTGCAAAAAAATGCTCTGTTGCAGGCTTGGCAGTAAGCTGGTCCAATCGGCGGAACAAGGCTTTTACTCGCGCGACCACTTCGCGGGGGCTGTAGGGTTTGCAGATATAATCATCAGCCCCAATTTCCAGACCTAATAAGCGATCAATTTCCTCCACTTGCGCGGTAATCATAAACACGGGCACGTTTGAGGTTTTGCGCAGTTCGCGACAAATATCCATGCCATTTTTTCCGGGTAACATTAAATCCAACAAGATTAAATCCGTATTGTGCTCAGCTAACCAGGGTAATACCGCCAGACCATTATCAATGCAGTTGGTTTGAAAATCTGATTTACTCAAGTAATCGCTTAATAACTGTGCGAGTTTAGGTTCATCCTCAACAATTAAAATATGCTTCGCGCTAGACATAAGAAAATCACTCCAAATTGGGTAAGCGTGGCAGTTGTATAACAATACTCAAACCGCCAAACGGAGAATGCAATGCAGTAATCGTCCCTTGATGTGCTTCGATAATGCTGTGACAAATGGCTAAACCTAAACCCGCACCGCCCAAATCGCGATTGCGGCTGGAATCAACGCGATATAAGCGTTCAAATAAAAAAGGCAGTGCTGAATCTGGCACCGCCGGCGGAGTATCGTCTAATCTGATGGCAATGTGACTAGGCGTATAGTCAATACTCACTTGGCAAAATCCGCCAGGCTGGGTATAGCGCCGAGTGTTTTCACAAATATTGGTAAAGAGCTGGTGCAACCGTCGGCTATCGCCCAAAACCAGCAATTGCAGCGCAGGGTCAAACTCAGATTTTAATTGTAATTGTTGTGCTTGAAAGCGCGGCTGTTGATTGCTGAGCACATCTTGCAGCACTAGAACAATATTGCATGGGCTTTTATGGTAGTGCAACGTGCCTACATCTGATAACGATAATTCATATAAATCATCCACCAAGCGGCTTAAACTCATCACCTCGGTGTGCAATGATTTGAGGCTTTCGGGCGAAAAATCCCGAATACCGTCTTGTACCGCCTCGATTTCACCGCGTAATACCGCCAGTGGGGTGCGCAATTCATGTGAAATATCCGCAATCCAACGCCGTCGCGCTTGTTTATTGCTCTCCAGGGTACGGGCGAGTAAATTAAAATCCTGGGCTAATTGTCCGAGCTCATCCTGACTGGTCACCGCAATTTGCGTTTGATAATCACCGCTGACCAATAGATTCGCGCCTGCGGTTATACGTTTGATTGGCGAAATTAATCTTCGCGCTAGCAGCGCAGAACACACTAAGGCAAAGCCAATGGCCGCGGCTGCAATAAAATAATTATGCTGGATTTGTTGTTCGATAAATAATTGCGCAAAATGGTCGGTGATTAAATCACTGGATTGCAGCGATAACCAGCCCACGGTTTGGGCGTCCACAATCAACGGACGCAAATATTCGGATCGATGTTTTTTAGAGATACCCGCAATAAAATGCTGTTCAGCATCCAGAAGTTGAATGCGGCTGCCTAAAAATTTAGCCAACATATCTGGACCCTCATGCAGTGGCGGACCATGGCGTTCCCAAGGTGGAGGACCTGAACCGTGGTCATCTGGATGGTGTGGGGGTTCGTGATCCGGCGGGGGTCCTCGATGATGTTGAGGGCCATCGTCAGGTGGAAAATGCGCATGCGGTGGCAGTTGTTGCGCTTCTAAACCTTGGCGTAAAAAATCAAACCAGACGAATCGATTTGCTTGTAACGTTTGCCAATTGCCTTGCTTTTGGTATTCGTTTTGCAGTAAGCCGCTCAGTTTATCCAATTGATTGGCTTCGGCTTGTAAAAGATACTGATTAAAACCGTGCGTAAAACTCCAATGCACGGACAGCAGCAACGCGCCGGAAATAAACAACATGCAGACCAGCAGCAGGACAAACAATTTAGTAAATAAGTTTAAGCGTAACAAGTCATTGCCTTGAGCGAAAATAGAGAGAGAAACGCTGCATCTTCTGGGGATGCAGCGTAATTTAGCATTAAAAATAGTTTTAACGAAATAGTGCTGTGTTGCAGACAGGTTAGGATGAGCTTTTGCTAACGAGTCGCGAGACTTGGATTAATCCCAATGCAGCAACCACATTTTGCCTACGCTAACCCCACCAGAAAGCCGCTTAGCAGCCAGAGGGTTTAAGCCGACTGCTAAGGGGAGGGGGCAATGTTCAGTCAAGTATTTAAGGTATTTAAGTTAATCAATTTAGCGTCTGCCACCTGGGCCACCGTTGCCGCCAGGACCACCATGACCGCCAGGGCCTGGGGCAGTTAAAAACTCAGTTTGGGAGACTTTGCCATCATCATCGCTATCCATACGCGCAAATTGTCGGATGATTTCCCCTTTGCTGGGTTCAAGCACGGCAAACTCATCCCAATTGAGACTGCCATTGGCATCGGCATCAAGCAAATTAAACAGCTTGGTGGTAATTGCTTCAGGATGCGGTATTTGAGAACTGTTGGCTTGTAACTCCGCTAAGCTCAAAGTCGTGCTCGCGTCGGTATCCAAGGTATTAAAATGCGTAACTTGTGTACTATTGCGCCACACTTGCACTTCGCTTAAGCTTAAATAACCATCGGCATTCGTATCAATTTTGCTAAACAACGACGTCAAACCTACTTGGCGTTCAGCATCTGAAATTTGGCCATCGCCATTGGTATCAAACCCCAGAGGATCGGTTAATGCCAATACATTCAAAGGCAATGCTAAGGCAGCAGATAAAAGCAAAACTGGTTTTAAATATTTAATAGTTTTCATGATGAACTCCTAAAAGCGGAAAAAGTTATGAAGTAACTTACTTTGCGTTGTGCTTTTCAGTTGGGTATAGCTTAAGCTGCGAGATAGGAGTGAATGTGGAGAGATTATGAAGATATTAAACAAGATTGTGCAGAGACTGTAGTGCTAATTGAGTGGATAATTGGCACATTTAAGACCCCTGCAAAACTGATAATTTGTCGATTGGATACCTTGCTGGATGGAAAACGGATTTGGGCTCTGAAAAATCCGAACCCAATCTAATCTGACAGACACCAACAAAAACAGTTATCTGTCAGATCAAGTCTGCGCAGACAGTTAAGCGTTATAAATCAAATTGACTGAATCTAGATCTGGATCTAGATCTATTTCAATATTAAATTTTGCAACATTGATGGATAAAAATTCGGCTTGTGACTTCAAAGATTCTGCTGAGGCGGCGGCTTGCTCAACTAATGCTGCATTTTGCTGCGTCATACTATCCATTTGCAAAATAGCCTGATCCATTTGGTGAATACCTGTCGTTTGCTCGCTCGAAGTGGTGGTAATTGTTTCAATAATTCCGGTAACTTCTGCAATAGATTTGACAATTGCATCCATAGATTTACCTGACTGCAGTACTAATATGCTGCCATCTTCGATTTTTGTAACAGAATCTCGAATAATACTTTTGATTTCTAAAGCTGAAACAGCACACCGTCGAGCAAGATTACGGACTTCACCCGCAACCACTGCAAAACCTAAGCCGTTATTCCCCGCACGAGCGGCTTCTACAGCTGCGTTAAGCGCTAGAATGTTCGTTTGAAAAGCGATATTGTCGATTACAGTGATTATTTCAACAATTTTATTTGAGGAATTCTTAATAAACTCCATGGTAGTGACGGCCTGCCCGACAACAATGCCCCCTTTTGAGGCAATTTCCGCAGCATTTTTAGATAGTTGGTTCGCACGTAACGCATTATTTGCATTTGCCTGAACACTTGAGGTTAACTCTTTCATTATAGACGTGGTTTGTTCAAGACTTGTAGTTTGTTCTACAGTGCGGTGTGATAAATCAATGTTGCCAATTGCAATTTCTTTCGCCGCAGAATTAATCGTTTCTGTTGCAATTTTTATTTCCCCGACTAAGCGTTTTAAATTATCTCCGGTATCATTCATAGCAGCAATTACCTTTCCAAAGGTTCCAGGATAGGTTTTGACGATGCTTTGTGTTAAATCACCTGCAGCCAATCCTGCTGCCATTTGTTCAATTTCGGTTAGGCAGGTGAGTGCCTCAAGCGAATTATTAATGTCATGTTTAAGCTTAGCAAAATCACCTTGTCCTTCAGCGGTGACACGTTGAGATATATTACCTTGAGCCACTTGTTCCATGACTGCACCAATGTCGCTTAACATGATTTGCATCGATTTCATGGCGTTATCAACTGCCAGTTTGAATTCACCTTCGATATTGGAATTGACGCGTTTAGTGAAGTCACCGTTATGCAAGGCTTGCATTACATGGGTTAGCTCGTTCATCGTAAACTCTAGCTTTTCTACGCTTCCATTGACGCTTTCTTTCAAATGGTCTAAATCACCATGTGCTTCAGATATCACTCTTGCGTGAAAATCGCCTTTTGCAACGGACTCCATGACACTATTTATGCCTTTAAGCGAATTTTGCAATGAATTCATCATACTATTGAATGAAATTGCAACTGTTCCAAGTTCGTCATTAGCATTTATATTGACTCGTAATGCAAAATTTCCAGTATGATTTATTTCTTCAGTAATTTTAGCGATAGCAGTAAGCGGTAGAGTAATCCGCCTAAAAATATACCAAGCCAAGAATGCAAATAAAATTAGCGAAACGATAAGAATTACAATCGTGTTAGTTTTGCACGATGCCACCTGAATATCGGCTGCTTGGGTCGCAGTCTCCGAGTCCTGCTGTATCAAATCAGCAAGCTTTTCCATTTCAATTTCTAAAGTTTCAAATTGAAGCTTAAATGATGTCAACATCTGAACATCGATATTTCGGTGATTGATTGCGGTGACCGCAATATTTTGTGCTAAATCATTATAGGAATTAACAACAGGAATAATCAACGCGATCTGCTTATTAATGGGTTCACTTAAACTAGCATGAGAATTTTCGTTGATATTTTGCTTAAATCTTTCAATATGTTCATTAAGCTCTTCTTGAATTTCTTTTATACGATCAAATTGATCATCTCGTTTTGCTAACGTTAAGCCTAGAACATCGCTTCGAATAGCATCATGCATCATATCCGCATCCATTTGCCTGCGTACTGCTTGCCCGGTGTTTGCGATTGACGAAATTCCTGAATTTAGTTGATCAACATTATATAAACCTACAAATGAAAGTAATAACATAGACAGGAGGGTCATCACGCTCATCAATACTAATAGATGACGCACTGTAAGTGAAATAGATTTCATGAGTTTAATTCCTATTCAAAACTTGTATCGGTATATAACTTAAACCCATTTTTTAAAAGGGTTTTTTCGCCCGCACTCGGCTGAATTATGCTTCTTGTATTTTATAAAGTAGCACTAAAATTCGTCATAATCTAACGTAATGAGCAGATTATTTTTTTTCAAAAAATATATTTTTCCCTAAATAGTTTAGCCTGAATACCTGCTCCCATAGGCATACCTGTTTAATCGTGGCCAGTTTGGGAAATGCAAATTAAATTGCAATTGGGAAAAATCTAACGCATACAGATTTTGCAGGAGTTAATCAATGAACAAGTTATGAATAATGGCTTGCAAATCCTTCTGATTGAATCCGATCAAATTTTTACACTGGATCAATTGCCATTGATTCATAAAGACCCATTCGATCGGTTGATTTTGGTTTAAGCAAAATTGGAAAATTTAGCTTTAGCCAATGCCGACAGTGAGTTTGATATTTATGTCGTCAATTTATTTTTGGTAAGAATAAGAATGCTTAGTTGCCTAAGCCATGAAACTTAAGAATTTTGAAGATCGAGCCTCAGTTAATTTTGCTGTTAAGTTTACGCATCTATTCGCTTTGTTTTTGCACAAATCGATGAATTAAACGGCGATCTTTTTTGTTCGGTTTATGGCTGCGTTGTGGATAGCCTAATAAAGCATTCTGTGCTTTGTGTTCGGTTATTAGTGTTTGGCGTTTAGCATGGCTGTCCGGACTTTCGGCATAAAGCTGACGGGCTTCTTCTGCTGGCCGCCGTTGTGGGTTTAAACCGAGAATGCAAAGTTCCCATGAGTAATGCTCAATATGAATCACTAATTGATCGCCCACTTTGACTTCTTTACTTGGTTTGGTGCGTTGTCCATTTAAATGGACTTTGCCGCCTGCCACGGCTTCTTGTGCTAATTGCCGCGTTTTATAAAAGCGTGCGGCCCAAAGCCACTTATCTAAGCGTTGTGCCGTAAGTTCTTGCATAAGCAATTAATTCCGAGAAAGTTGAGCATTTTAATGTAAATACCAAAGATAACAGATTATCCCCCAGGGACTTAGCGACAAGCATAACGCCAGGCGGTTAATTGGGATTGTTTAATCAAGGTGTTTATGCCAAAACGTTTGGCGTTGGCGCAGATTTTTGTAGGAGTGCCGCGGTATTCAATATCAAATACGGGTTTGTTGGCGTAGCTAAAAGCCTCGTAAAGTTCACATTCTTGTTTAATTTGGCAAGCTTCGCTGAGCGCAAAATCAAAATAGGCAGATAAGTCGAGAGCTTGGGTAGCATCATTGCGCAAACCTGCAGCCATGCCACGTTCATGCGCAGCGATTGCCAACCAATGATTAAAGTTTGCTTGATCGGCTTCGGTTAGCACAAAGCCTGTGTCGTGCGTAAAGCCATCAACATTATCAAAATCCAAGCCATCACAGGCTTTGGACTGCGCTAAATCTAAACGTGCCGTTAACAGCGGAATCAGGGTTTCGAGCTGTGAAATATCCAGCCAATTTTCGCCCAGCCAGTCACTTAGCGGTAGACCAATCAGTTCCGCTGGAAAGTCCTCGCTGTCTGCACGCCACTGCTCCAGACTACCCGCATTTAAATAGCATACAACTTTACTCCCACGCGCATGCAATAGCTTTATCGTTGCCGCGGATGTGTCGAATAAATCCAGCACATACATATTTATAGCGCTAGTGCGATTGATTTTTCCTTGTAATTGAATTTGCCAAGTGGTTTTTACCTCTGGGTGCCACCAAGTGGTGTCTGCAAAAACCTCCGTACAGAGTAGCAACATCGTGCCCAGTAAGCCGCATAAAAAATTAAGTCGCATCATAAACAGTAGAATTGGGTAGGTGAGAAGACTTTCTTGGTTGAATTTTTAGCTGAGGGTGGGGGGCAACTTTTACAATAACATTTGGCAACACCTTACGCTAAACAAGGAGCAGGTTAAGTACGCAACATGGTTAACCAGAAAGTGATTATTTAAGCTATTTTAGACCATGCTTAAGGATATTGTTGCTTCATTTTACGAGTGTTGCAGCAATATCTTTTAATTTAGTCAATTGGCAGAATTAACCCTCTACTCCAGCTAACTTAAAAGCTATGCGCTACGGATTTTACTTCGGCAGCATACCCAGTAAAATGTTCCGCAACTAGTTTATTGTTAAGGCATAATGGTTTCAATTCGTTCTTAGCTAACTTAGCCAAGATCTTTAATTCTCCAAGGTTTCCTGTATGACATACTTTAAACACTGCTTATTGCTCTTGTTGTGCGGTAGTTGGCACTCACTTGCCAGGGCAGTTGATACTCCTGCAATCAAGGTGCTATCGCATTGCACCGCAGCCAAAGCTAGCTGGGATAAAATTTCGGGAGCCACGGGCTACGAGCTTTGGTACAAGCCTACAGATCAGCACCTAGATTGGCAACAGACTGTGTTGGATGCGAATGCGACTGAATTTGCTGTTAAGCT
>SXIZ01000122.1 GCA_005779525.1 Methylococcaceae bacterium | reverse complement strand
CGCAATTCCTTCTATTTACTTCAAGATGAAATTCAGAAACTTTATCCGCTCACTACAATTTGTATAAAGATATAGTCAGCTTATAACTTATGTTAATGTAATTAACATGCAAATTCAGTGAACTTTTTCACACCTTTTGAGGTTTTTTTAATTTTTTTTGTACAAATTGCGTGTTATCGGAATTGAAGCTTTGGGTTTAATCGATAGACAGCCTCTTGAATGTCATCCTGCTACAGGCTGCAAATATCAGCGTTGGGGTTCTGTTCAAGCGGAAAAGGTAAATAAACACTCAAGATACAGGCACCCCGCAAAGGCCGAATTTTTTGCGCTTTACGGGGTTCTAGACTGATTGGGGCTACTGCTGGGGAGGGGGCTGAACTGAGGTGAGAATTTAAAGAGTTCCCTGCTCTAGCGCTTGCAAATAGATAAATTCAGGCGCTTTAACGCCAGCTTGTTTACGAATTTCCACTAATTCGGGAGATTCGAAAAATTGCCGGGCTGCTGCTAGTGAAGTCCAGGCAGAAAAATGGACGATATGCTTGCTATCATCATAATGTAATAATTGATATTGTATTTCACCAGCGGCTTTGCGGATCCCCGCAGCTTGATCAAAGATCAATTTCCAAGCGGCGTAATCCGCAACTTCATGAATGATTAACACATGGGGCATAGGGAGAGTGACAGTAAGGCAAGACAAGCCTGCAATTATAGAGGATGCAGCCGTGTGGTGAGCTAATCAGTTTATAAAAGTGTAGAGAATTAAACAACAGGTTGGGCTAACCCTTGGGCAGCCCAACAATTCGGAATTTCGAGCGCTGGGCTGCACGCTGTTTAACGCATACGACCCGCTAAGTTTTAAGGAATGATAGGGAATAATCAAATGGCGTTGGGTGCGAATGGATGTTTTGCATCGTTTTTAGCTGCAACTACTTCCTTAGCACTTGGAAAACCACTTATAGCGCGTTCTAACGCTTCTTTAGTCGCTTTATAATTGTATTCTTCAATTTTGGCATCATCTTCTGCCAACCAATGAATAAATACGCCAACGGAGATAAATAGATCTTCCGCTTCGTCAGCAGGGATAGTGCCATCTTCCACTGAATTTGCCACCGCCAATGCCACAGCGCGTTGCGCGGGCCCAAAGATTTGTACCGCTTGTTTGGAACCTTTAATAGTGACTTTGTTAAATAATATCGTTGCAGGTTTTACGAGTAAATTAGGTGCCACCACTGCCAATAAAGTAGAAAATCCATCTTTATTATTGGTTAACGCATTTGCAAATGCCGATTCCGCCGCTGAACCACGAGGACCAATAATTAAATCGATATGTGCAACTTCGTTACCCTCCCCAACTAAAGATTCGCCAACCCGTAAATTTGTAATTTTTGCCATCTAAATTCACCTCAGAAATGTTAAAAGTCTTTACCCAATCAATTTAAAAATAGCGACTGCAGAATCTTAAAGTCGATACAAAAAAATTGACTGAGTAATTTTAATTTTCGGCATATGTCAGATTTATTTGGGTAAATTTGTTTACATTGCGCCGTAGCATATTTAAAAACCCGTTTATCAATCCGTAATAGAACAGAATTTTAAATACGGTTTTAGTATAGCTAGAGTTTTGACACAAATAAAATGATATAAATAGATTTTAATATCTCAAAAAATCATTTAAAAATAATATCCTAGAGAATTTCGCAAAGCTAAAATTTTAGCTCAGCGTAGCTCTAAACCCTAGTAACAAGACAAAATCCTCAAGGACTGCTCACCGAGCAACAGCCACTCAGCAATTAAATGCTTACCCAGCATCATTTAAGGCGCATGACGCACAAAATCCTTTGAATTTTAGAGATTATTTATTGGCATAGTTACTGCTTTTTATTAAACAGTCCTTATTCAGTCTGGAGCATTTTCCAGCCAAACCACTTTTAGTTCGGTTATATAATGCAGCTTAAAACCTTTTTGATAGCTTATACCCTGTTTGCATGGTCATTCCATGGTTATGCTGCAGAATCAGATACGCATAAAAAACCTAATATCCTACTCATTGTGGCAGATGACCTAGGCTACTCCGATTTAGGGGTGTTCGGCAGCGAAATTCAAACGCCTAATCTCGATAAACTTGCGCAGCAAGGTCGAATTCTACGTAATTTTTATGCGCAACCTACCTGTTCTCCCACGCGCTCCGAGCTGTTTTCTGGCACCGATCATCATTTAGCAGGGGTAGGCTCTATGCTGGAAATTCTGGCCCCGGAACAAAAAGGTCATCCGGGCTATGAAGGGGTATTGGATCACCGAGTGGCGCCATTATCCAGTTTATTGAAAGATGCAGGCTACCGCACCTACCTAGCAGGTAAATGGCATTTAGGCAGTGAAGCGGAGTACCTCCCAGGTGCTCGGGGTTTTGAGCGTTCTTTTGCATTATTACCTGGCGGCGCATCGCATTTTAAACAAGCCGTGCAACGCTTAAACGCGGCTGGAAAAGAGCCACGCTATACGGAGAATGACCAAGATATTCAATTACCCGACGACTTTTATTCCAGTAAGACTTACACCGATAAACTGATCGAATATATTGATTCTGGCTTAGGTTCCGGGAAACCATTTTTTGCTTATGCGGCTTACACCGCGCCACATTGGCCAATTCAAGCGCCTGATAGCAACCTAGCGAAAGTCGGAGGTCGTTATGATATTGGCTATGATGAAATTGCCGCGCGCCGTTTTCAAAAGCAAAAGCAATTAGGCCTCGTGCCAACAAACGCCCCCCAACCCCCCTTACCTGCTGGAATTAAACCCTGGCAGCAACTTTCAGCTGAAGAACGCACCCGTTCTGCGAAAGTATATGAAGCGTATGCGGCGGCAATAGAAGCGTTAGATGACAATATTGGACGCTTGCTTGCCCACTTAAGTGCTAAAGGGGAATTGGAAAATACCGTTATCGTGTTTTTTTCCGACAACGGTGCAGAAGGGAATGATCTAGGTAAACAAGGAGGAGCGGCCAAGGCCGCTTCTGGTCAAGCCTATTACGAGCAATTCTACGGCTGGATTAATAGTACTTTTGACAATAGCCTAAACAATATCGGGCGTAAAAACTCCTATGTCACGATCAATGAAGCTTGGGGACAAACCAGTGCCTTACCCAACCGTTTGTATAAAGGCAATACTACCGAAGGGGGAATGCACACCCCCGCGTTCGTGTATTACCCCAAAGCGATTAAAGCTGGCACGGCAACTTCGCTAGTCACCGTTAGAGATATATTACCGACCTTATTGGACATCGCTGGCACCCAGCATCCTGGCATCGTCTATCAAAATAAACCCATACTCCCATTGCAAGGAACGTCTGCTCTCCCCTATCTCACGGGAAACACAATTGCCGTGCATAGCAAAGAATCTGCGTTTGGTTTTGAATTATTTGGCCGTAGCGCCTTACGTAAAGGCGACTGGAAAATTGTGCGCGCTTACCCGCCGCAAGGTGAAGGCTACTGGCAATTATTCAATTTAGCGCATGACCCAGGAGAATTACATAATCTCAATCCGAACAATCAGCTTGAAACCGATAATAAACTCGCTAATCGCGGTTTACAAAAAGAATTTGCCCGTAAATTAGCAGAATTAAAACTCGATTGGCAAACCTATGTCGCGCAAAACAATGTCATCGAGTTGGGACGAGATTATGGCTATGGCTGGTTGGATGCTAAGACAGCAAAATAAGGTCGCTGACAAGCCGCTGCTTACAGAAAGAACACAACGTTCCAATACGTCTAAGGAAAGTAAACTATGAGTACGCGTATAGCTGTCGCAAATGATGCCCACAAAATGGCTGAAATACAAATTAACGCTTGGTTAGCAGCGTATATCGATCTGATGCCAGCGGATTTTCTAAAAGATTTGAATATTGAAGAAACCAGTAAAAACTGGCGCAGATCACTCACTGAAGCCAATCCTGGAATATACCGGGTCGTCCTAAATGATGCTGGCTTAATTACAGGTTACTGTGTCTATGGCCCCGCACGCGACGCTGATTTGCAAAAGCAAGCAATAGGGGAAATTGTTGCCATAAACATTTTGCCTGCAGAGTGGCGCAAGGGTTATGGACGTGAATTGTTGCAAGCAGTGTTAGCACATGCTGAAAAATTGCGCTGGCAAGCAATGAGCCTGTGGGTCATCAAAAACAACCAGCAAGCACGTGACTTTTACCAAGCATTAGGCTTTGAAGCTGATGGTGCAGAAAAATACTTTAGCACCTTAATCAAAGCACCTTTACATGAACTCCGCTATAAAAAATTACTAGGCACTTCAGCAACTTAACTTTAGCCTACCTTCCTTATCACTCAAGAGACGTATTCTGCTTATGAGCAACACCAGCATTCGTTACAGCGACAAACGCGTTCTGCCACTTGACAGCTTATTGGAGCTTTATCAGGAGAATGCCTGGTCAGCAGCAGATAAACCGGGCTTATTACACCAAGCCTTATTAGCGTCCCATAGCTTAATTACTGCGTGGGATGGCGGACGACTGGTAGGATTAGGTAATGCCATCTCCGATGGCTATTTAGTTGTGTATTACCCACATTTATTAGTTTTGCCAGCTTACCAACGTCGAGGAATAGGCACAGAAATCATAGCTAAGCTGACCGCACGCTATCAAGGCTTTCATCAACACATGCTAGTTGCAGACGTTAATTCGCTGGATTTTTACAGCAAATGCGGGTTTGAACCCGCAGGTCAAACCCAGGCCATGTGGATTTATGCGGGTAAAGAGCATTAGTGGCTAGCAGCATTGGATACCCCTAGTTAATACCCATAAAATTTTAACATCCTCCTCCCACAGAAAACAGCATCAATGAGTTACCAGATCATCAAAATTAACGAAAATTATATAGACGGCTTTGCCCAGGTTGTGGACACCGTAGCCCGCGAACTGCGCTACCTTGCGTTTCTTGAAGGTCCGCCGCGAGAAATGACGATGGCGTATGTTCAACGCAATATTGCCGAAAACTGGCCACATATTATTGCCTTGGACGGCGAGCAAGTTATCGCTTGGGCCGATGTAGCCTCTCTGAACCGCCCGGTTTTCGAACACTCGGGCGTTTTAGGTATTGGCATTTTACCTAACTACCGCGGTCAAGGATTAGGGCGAAGATTAATGCACACCGTATTAGAGGCTGCGCAAGCGCGTGGCCTCAATCGAGTGGAATTAACCGTCCGCGAAAATAATCACATTGCCATCAAGCTCTATGAAAGTTTGGGCTTTTTGCATGAAGGCCGACATATTAATGCGGTAAAAATTCACGGCCAGTATGAAAACCATTTATCTATGGCCCTACTGTTCTAACACAAAACTAGATACCCTTTTTTTAATCCCGCTATCCACAGCGGTATGCTTTAACCCATCCCACGAGGACAAACCATGCTTTTAAAACAATTAGTGACCACTGTATTTTTACTTGCTAGCACAACTGCCGCGATGGCAGGCTCCATTAGCAATGGCACGTGGACTCCAAGTAAATGCGGCGAGGAACCCACTGCTCCAGCATTAAAACTCGGTACCGAAGATGATTTTAACGAAAGCATTGCTGCAGTGAATGCTTGGCAAGCAAAAGCTAATGCTTACAATGGTTGCATTGTAGACGAAGCCAATGCCGATAACGCCTTAATCACCAAGACCGCCAATGCGCAACAAGCGCGCTTTAAAGCCGCTGTAGATAAGATAAAACAGGAAACCAGTGCCGCAAAAACCAAGTTAGGTGGCTAGGCTACCTAATTAACTGTACTGTAGTAATATCCAATCCTCAATGACCCATTAGCTTGCACAACTCCCCGCCATAACTTAATTTGAGCGGGGAATGGGTTTACAAACATCTGATTAACCTCACTCTCGCTTAAATTGCAAAGACTTAAATCTTAAAGCCCTGCAAATTTTCCTGCCATCTTTGCTTTCCTTCCTAACGATTGCAAATCGCCGACCTCATCCATTAATTTAAAATCGCAAAGTATTGCTTAGCGTTGCGGCTAGATTTTACTGCATGACACCCCAGATGGAGTTGAGTTTTTAGGATTTATTCCCCCAATTTTTGCTGGAATAATAGCAGCTTAGCATCATAAGCCTGCCTCGGCACAGGCAAGACAACAACATTAGCCGCTGCTGATTTTGCAACAGTATTAAAATTTATCACTGCTTAACTGTGTAAATTATTAATTAACAACAGCTTGTTGTGTTTATGTAAACGCAATAAATTGATAAATATATTTATTTTTTCCCTGCAGATTAGGCATACAAATTGCCATAGCTATTTGTCTGTGTCTCTTAACGCGTTAGAAACTGACTAAGTAATTAACTCAGCCTAGTTTTTTGTAAACCTTAGGTCACTTGTTGTTCAAATGCACTAAGCGTAAAGAGCTCGGCTTATGTTTTTTAATTTAAGAGGGTTTATAAATGAATAATCATCATGCGTATGCATTCCAAACTGGCCTTGGCCGACGAGGTGAAATTCCGTTTGCCATGAGTCGAAAGCAAAAGTTAGCCGCGTGCGTAACCGCTGCAGTGCTCAGTGTGTCTATCATGGCGGTAGAAGACACTGAAGCAGCCGAAGTAAAAAAGAAAGTTAAAGGCAAACCACAAAGCTCAAAACTAGTGAATGGTTTACAAGAGGAGAATGCCCTGCTACGTGAACGCTTGGAAGCACTTGAACGCGAACGCGACGCCTTAAAGCGCGGTGCAGTTGCCACTTCACCAGCGACAAACGAGTCTACGGCGGGTGAAGCGGCAAATACACCTGCAGAATCGGTTGCCGAAACTGAAAAAGTCAAACCTGAATCAGAAAAAATCGTAAATTTGGGCGAAGTCGTCGTCAATGCCAAACCAAAGCTAGAAAAACTGCATGATGTTAAACAATCGGTATCTGTGGTATCCGGGAAAGAGCTCAGTCGCGAATTAGCGTTAGATTTAGGCGCGATTACCCGGCGGACCGCCAACGTGCAGTTTAACCAAAATAACACCCGTGGCGCCTCACTATCAATTCGTGGTTTGGGCAAACGTAGCTTCTCAGAAACCCAAGACCCCAGCGTAGGTGTGACCGTTGACGGCATCAGTTATGGTTTGTCGCAGCTGGCTAACTTTAGCTTTTATGACATAGAATCCGTTGAAGCCACGCGTGGCCCGAGAGGTACCGAGGGTGGTTTAAGCGCCAGCGCGGGTAAGGTCAATGTGTATTCAAAACTCCCCACCTTTACCCCCACCGCAGAATTGTCGCTGACCTATGGGCAGCGCGAAGCCCTAATTTTACAAGGCGCTTTGGGTGGTGCGGTGATTAAAGACTTGTTAGCGTGGCGTGGCTCGTTTATCGTTGATAAAGGCCGAGGCTATTACAATAATACCTACGATAATAACTATAGTTTTTACAACCGCGATCGCTTAAGTGGACGCGTGCAATTTCTGTTTACACCGACGGATAACTTAAAGGCCTTGATCCGCGCGGACTTTGAACCCAATCAACCGCAATTACAAAATGGCTTAACCTTTTATCATGCACAACCCCTACGCTTTGCCAATGGCACGTTAACCGATCCCAATGGGACTTCGGCACAAGCCAAAT
Organism: Methylococcaceae bacterium; assembly: GCA_005779525.1. Lineage (GTDB taxonomy): Bacteria > Pseudomonadota > Gammaproteobacteria > Methylococcales > Methylomonadaceae > SXIZ01. Next base: position 1,334 of record SXIZ01000122.1, on the reverse strand, counting down.
TAGATGGTTTTACCAATGCCGCGGGGGTGTATACCGGACCACGCGCCTATTTCCAAGGGCGCGGTTTTAGTTGGAAGGAATATTCAAGTGGCGAACAACGCCACGCCCCCTGGTTCAATGAAAACCAAGGGCAAACGGTTTCCAGTCGTGGAGGATCGCTTGCGGTAGATTGGGATAAAGCCAACCATGTGTTCAGTTCCATTACTGGCGTGCGTTATTACAATTTTGATGCACATAATGATGAAGGCACACCCTATGACATCAGCTTGGAAGGCGGTGGCGGGGTGCGTTACGATCAATACACCCAGGAATTTAAAATTGCCAACAAACCGAATGGCGGCTTTATCGATTATAAAGCCGGGGTCTTTGGCATCCTCACCAGTAACAACGTGCAATCTAAAACAGGCTGGGGTTCAGATGCGGGCGCATGGTTTGCTACCGATGCGCAATACAAAGTCTTAGATACTAACGCCGGGGAAAATCGAGGCTCAGGTCTAGCATTATTAAAGGACTCCTTAGTAGACGTACGTAAATTTGGTATTACCCGGATTCGCACTGCTTCGGGTGCCGCCTATGGCGAAACTGACTTGCACTTTACCGATAAATTAACCTTAACCACGGGCTTAAGAGTTACTCACGAACACCGTACCACCGAAGACCAAATTAACTTAACAGCAAATGGTGCAGGCGGTGGATTAAATCCAGTGGCCATTAATCGTTTGAATTTAGGTGGATTTGCCTCAAATGCTCAGGGTGTATTGGGAACCAATAATTCCACCGATCAATTGGCACTGGCGGATGCCATTGCCAATCGTTATTACGGCAAAGCCAAAACTACCGTGGCTGGTGATGCCTATAATAGCTTGACCCCGGCGCAAAAAGCACAAATTGCCGCCGCGAAAGCGGTGCGTAATCAGCAAATTGGTCTGTTATATAACCCAGTGAAAACCACGTATAACGATGTGCTATATACTGCACAGGTTACCCCAAGTTATAAAATCAATGATGATTTAACCACCTATATTTCCTGGCAATACGGCGAAAAATCCGGTTCGGCGCTCAACGTTAATGGCATTTCCAGTACGGTTAAACCCGAAGTTACCAACGCCTTGGAACTTGGCTTTAAAACCTTCTGGCTAAATAAAGCCTTAATCTTTAACTTTGATGCGTTCTTAATGGATATTAAGAACTATCAACAAACCGTGCAGGTATTCGATCAATATACCACTAATATCAACATTGGTAATAATCAAGCAAACCCAACCGCCTATACCAGTGCGCAAGGTAACGTGGCGCATGTGCGCGTGTACGGGGTGGAATTTGACTCGGTGTTT
>SXIZ01000121.1 GCA_005779525.1 Methylococcaceae bacterium | reverse complement strand
TGCCTGCGATTAAAGAGGGGGATAAGCGTATTTTATTAGTCAATGGTGAGCCTGTACCTTATGCGTTGGCGCGTATTCCTGCGCAAGGTGAGACTCGTGGCAATTTAGCGGCGGGTGGTTCAGGGGTCGGTCAAGAATTAAGTGAGCGTGACCGATGGATTGCTGAGCAAGTGGGTCCTGTTTTGCGTGCTAAGGGCTTGGTTTTTGTGGGTATTGATGTCATTGGGGATTATTTAACTGAAGTTAATGTGACCAGCCCCACTTGTGTGCAAGAATTAGATAAACAATTCGGATTAAATATTAGTGGCTTATTAATGGATCATATAGAGGAAGTTCTGCAGGCGCATGGCTAATGTGAAGATATTGCAGCCTGATGCAATTTCGCGAGGTAACAGCCTATTGATTGCCTTGTTAATGTCGATTATTGTGCATGCTTGTATCCTACTTGTTATGAAGTTGAATGCCAAGGATGTTGTTTTGGAAGACAAATCTGTGCAGGTCACCTTGGTGTCGGTGCCGAGTATGCGTATTCAAAAACGCGTGCAGGCGTTGGCGATGTTGAATCAGGAGGGTGGTGGGCAAAAGCGCAGAAAACCAGAGCCTCCTCAAAAGCAGCAGCCCACGAGTGGGCAGTCGACGAGACACGTTGAAGCTAAAGCGCCAATTCCAGAAGTCAAGCCGCAAGCTGCGCCTAAGATCATCAGTCAAAAAATTACTGTGGCCAAGCCGATGGTGACGGCAGAAAAGCATGCGACTGTTGAGCCTGTTAAGGAGGCAGTCACGCCTACTCCGATGATTTCGCCAGAAGATTTACAAGCTCAAATTGCACAATTAGGGCGGGAAATTGCTAAGAAAGCGCCGAGTGAAGATGACACGCGCATTAAATTTATTAACTCAATCAGTGCGCATCAGTATCTTGCGGCACAATATATTGCTGATTGGCAGAATAAGGTCGAGCGCATGGGGAATTTGAATTATCCTGAAATTGCGCGTAAAAAAGGGTTTAGTGGCAAGCTGACATTAGATGTCGGGGTAAAGGCGGATGGTAGTATTTACAGTATGCGTATCAGTAAGTCATCAGGTTATGCGGAACTCGATGATGCAGCTCAAAAAATTGTCAGGATGAGTGCCCCTTTTGCGGCTTTACCTAAAGCTTTGTTGGAAGAGGTGGATGTTCTAGTGATAAAGCGTGTTTGGAGTTTTTCAGATGAATCTGGTGTGACAACGGATTAATTAGTAAAGGCTAATGTAAAGAATTGGTAAATTTGGCCTATACTATTACCTATGAAATTCTTGGGAATTTCAGTTTCATGGCTTAAATAACATTGTTATAATAGCGAGTTTTGAAAAAATATTTATATTGTCTACTATGCAAATCACAATGCTGAAAGCTAAGCTGCATCGGCCCAGCGTAACCCATTCTGAATTAGGTTACGAAGGTTCTTGTGCAATTGATGGTAATGTTTTGGATCTTTCGGGCATCCGCGAGTATGAGCAAATCCAGATTTACAATGTAAATACCGGAGCACGGTTTACTACTTATGCAATTCGGGCCGAAGCGGGCTCAAGAATATTTTCAGTGAATGGCGCTGCCGCACGCTTAGCGTGTCCAGGGGATATCTTAATTATCTGTGCTTATTGCACCCTAGACGAGCAAGAGTTAAATAATTATCACCCTACACTTATTTATTTTGACCAAGATAATCAGGTTGTTCGTACTGGGCATTCTATTCCTGTGCAACCTGCTTAATATCGTCCCATCATGCGCAGCTGGGTAATTTAAAGCTAAATTACCCAGCTGTTTCAGCGACTTCAATTTCGTTAGATTGTTCCACTAAAGTGATCGACTGCTCAATATGGCGCAGGTTTTTTTGTATGCCAATTTGGGTAGCACAATTGATTACGATAGGTGACTTAATTGAGCCTTTAATCGTCGGTTTTTCGGCGCTATTAGACTGGTCATTTTGCAATAGAATGAGCACCAAAATATCTTCTGGATGGCTGAGTTGTAAGGTGGCAACTTCCGCATCGGTCAATACAAAGCTGTAATTGATATTAAATTGTGCAGGATGTGCAACTGAGAAGACTACATCAGCATCATCCAAGCATTGTAGCCAGTAAACTATCGCATTGTCTTCTTGATGAAAAAGTTTATAGCGCTTCGCATCTTCAAAACCTGGAATTCCTAGCGGAAAATGAATGACTGTGGCCGGATCAATTAATTGTTCTCCAAATAACTTACTTTTAAAATTCATTCTCTTGCCTCAGTAATGTAGGTTTTTTATTAAAAATAACTGATAAATTTATAGTCTATAAAAGCATTTTTTCAAGTAATATGCTAGTGGTATACTCAGATTAAAGGAAGTTTGATTCGAAATGCAAATACAATTACTCGCTGTCGGCAATCGTATGCCAGATTGGGTGCAGGCGGGCTATGAAGAATATGCCAAGCGTTTACCTCGGGAGTGCGAGTTAATTTTGAAAGAAATTGCCCCTGGCAAACGCAGTAAAAATAGCGATATACCTCGGATTGTTAAGGACGAGGGTGAACGCTTATTGGCTGCTGTGACTCGGGACATGCATATTGTCACGTTGGATATTCCCGGAAAGTCCTGGAGTACGGAACAGCTGGCCGAAAGTTTAAAACGCTGGTTGGAAAGTGGGCAAAATATTGCACTGATGATCGGTGGGCCGGAAGGTTTGGCTGATGCGGTCAAGGAACGCGCACACGAATCTTGGAGCTTATCCAAGTTGACTTTACCCCATCCATTGGTGCGTGTTGTGGTGGCCGAGCAGCTCTATCGTGCCTGGAGTATTTTGCATAATCACCCCTATCATCGATAAAGGTATGGCGCAGATTATATTAGCTTCAGCTTCACCCAGACGGCGGGAACTTTTGGATCAGATTGGTCTAAGTTATCAGGTACGTCCAGTGGATATCGATGAAACACCACGGCATAAAGAAGACCCCTTAAGCTACGTTCAACGTTTGGCAGCAGAAAAATCGCTGCTGGCGCAGCAGCAATGCGGGGTTGCTTTACCGATTTTGGCCGCTGATACTTCGGTTGTGATTGCGGGGAATATTTTAGGTAAGCCCTTGGATAAGTTGCACGCTTTGAGTATGCTGCAACAGCTTTCAGGGCAAACGCATCAAGTCTATACTGCAATTTCCTTACGCTGGACGGATCAGCATGCAGAGTCAGTGAGTATTACGGATGTCAGCTTTCGCGAACTTAGCGAAGCAGAAATTAATTATTATTGGACGACTGGCGAGCCTTGCGATAAAGCGGGCGCGTATGCCATTCAAGGTTTGGGCAGCATTTTTGTCAGCGCTATCCACGGGAGTTTTTCCGGTGTGGTAGGCTTGCCCTTGTTTGAAACCGCCAGTCTTTTAGCTCAAGCAGGGATAAATATCATTCATGACTGAAGAAATTCTTATAAATGTAACGCCACCGGAAACGCGCGTGGCGGTGATAGAAAATGGCGTAATGCAAGAGCTGATTATCGAGCGCACACGGCAGCGTGGTTTGGTCGGAAATATTTATAAAGGCGAAGTTTGTCGGGTGTTGCCTGGTATGCAAGCGGCGTTTGTGGATATCGGTTTGTCGCGTGCGGCGTTTTTGCATCTTTCGGATTTATGTGCACGCGATTTAGAGAAAAAAGGTTCGGAAAATATCGAACATTACCTGCGTGAAGGACAGCATATTGTCGTGCAGGTCACTAAGGATCCCCTGGGAAGCAAAGGCGCGCGCTTGACGACAGAAATTGCGATTCCATCGCGTTTTCAAGTCTATATGCCTTATGCCAAAATTAGTGGCGTGTCGCAACGCATTGAAGCTGAACATGAGCGGGCACGTCTGCGCGCGTGTTTAGAAAATTATCAAAAACAACATCAGTGTGGTGGCTTTATTGCGCGCACAGCCGCTGAATGTGTCGAGGAGCCCATATTATGTTCCGATATGACCTTCTTACAAAAACTCTGGCAGTCGATTGAAGAAAAAATTGCGACGGCTGAGCCTAAAGAATTAATTCACAAAGATCTGCCTTTAAGCATTCGCACGCTACGCGATTTATACAAAGAAGGCATTGAACGCGTGCGCGTAGACTCTAAAGAAACCTACCTGCGCTTGGTCGAGTTTGCCGAAATTTTCGTGCCGGAAATTGTGCCTGTTATTGAACATTACCGCGGTGATCGCCCGGTATTTGATATTTACAATGTTGAAGATGAAATATCTAAAGCCTTGGAGCGCAAAGTGAAACTCAAATCTGGCGGGCATTTGGTGTTCGATCAAACCGAATCCATGACCACTATTGATGTGAATACTGGCGGCTATGTCGGTGGGCGCAATTTAGAGGAAACCATTTTTAAAACCAATTTAGAGGCGGCGCAAACCATTTCTCGGCAATTACGTTTACGTAATCTCGGTGGCATTAT
>SXIZ01000013.1 GCA_005779525.1 Methylococcaceae bacterium | reverse complement strand
TCTACGGTTACTGATGCAGAGCTTAAAATGATCGAAGATCGATTGAATCACCGCCCCAGAAAACGATTGGGATTTAAAACCCCGCATCAGGTGTTTCATGAATCTCTAAACCGTGTTGCACTTCGTACTTGAAACCACGATACATTTTAAGCATGAGCTCAGCCAAAAATATACCGAATCCCGCTAATGACAACGGTGGCCTCACCCACTTCGACGCCACTGGTCAGGCGCACATGGTCGACGTCGGTGCAAAAAATGAAACCCACCGCGTGGCTATCGCCAGCGGCGTCATCCGGATGAAACCGCAGACGCTTGCCATCATAACGGCAGGTACTGCAAAAAAAGGCGATGTGCTCGGTATCGCACGCATCGCTGCCATCATGGCGGCCAAGCGAACCAGCGATCTGATTCCTTTATGTCATCCGCTTGCGCTGACCCGCGTGGCGGTCGAGTTCACGATTGAAGAAGCAGACGCCAGCGTCATGTGTAATGCGCAAGTGGAAACCTACGGTAAAACCGGTGTGGAAATGGAAGCGTTAACCGCCGTTCAAGTAGGACTACTCACCATTTACGACATGTGCAAAGCGGTGGATCGCGGGATGGTGATTGCGGGTGTGCAATTACTGGAAAAATCTGGCGGGAAATCGGGCGATTGGCAGCGTAACAAGTAAGTTTTTGCAACAATTACTTCAGTCTTATACAGAAAGTTGATGTTGCGTTGATGGTAAGATTATTTTACTTAACAGATAGGCTCTATTTCTTTCGATCCGAAATTAGATTAAGATGCACGAGAATTTATGTGAATTAGCATAAATTCTGGGGCGCATGCTGATTTATACGCCACATTTACAGGATTGCTTAAATTGAGCCCTTTAATAAAGCACTCGGTTTTCCTGTTAATCGCAGGAATGTATGTGTATTCCCTCGATTCTGATAACCCAATGTTGTATGGGCGCTCTGTTACTTGGTATGGATATTCTTGTTTAAGCACACGCACTTAAATCCTTCCACATACCAGCAAATTCCTATCCTAAACCTCTAAGGAGTTATTAAATGAAACGACTGTTGCTCTGCTTGGTCGCGCTAAGCTTATCAGCGTGTACTCAAAAGTTCTACTCCCTTAATCCGCAATCGCATTTTGATTATCCTAATAGCAATATTCGACCTATCGCTTCCGCGTCAGGATCAACTGCTGAAGTATCTATTGGGTTTACCCCGCCAATGTTATCTGGTGAGATAGAGCGCGCCGCCATTGCTGATGCACTAAGTAAACAGGCTGGTAGTGATCTTTTGATCAATTACGTCGGTGAGCGAAAAATTACTTCGTTTTTTAATCTGATTCATTCGCAAACCTATACCGTTACCGGAACTGCCGCCAAAATGGAAGTCGGTAAACAGTATTTGAAATAATCATAGTGAGGAGATGAGTGATGAAAAAAACGATTTTAAACGTGTTAATGGCGAATGTGGTATTACTCAGCGGATGTAGTATGACCATGGGAAATTATGGGACCAACTCTCATTTCGCGTTTCCTAACAGTAATATTACGCCATTGGGAGAAGTAAAAGCTTCCACTTCTAAGCTGGGTATTTTGACGTTTCCTGATTTTGATGGCGAAGATGTCATTTTGTTGTCTCAAGAAGCCATTAAACAAAAAGCCGGTGCGGAATTATTATTAAATTATAGTGTGGATACCAAAGTCACCATTTTCCCCTTAGTAACAAAAATGGATATCACGATCACCGGGACTGCTGCCAAAGTGCAAGTTGGGACGCAAGAATTAAGATCGTTCTACGATAAAGTACAATATAAAATGAAGTAATTCGTAAATGTATTTTCCGTTGCTACTTACTAAATAATTTATGGAAATGGTATGAAAAAAACTCTACTGATTTTACTGTGTGCTGCAGTCGCTGGGGGCTGCACGATAAAAAAAGAAGCTGGATCCTGGAACGTCAAAAAAACCATTATTGATGATGTTAAAGATAGTGTGGACGAAACTAAGAATTTAGCGACAGATCTTAATGATGCTAATAGCGATTTAAGTGGCAAAAAAACTAGCGAGCCAAGTGCAACACCAGAGAATGTTTCTGATACCCGTAATCCAGCTCCCGCGAGTGCGACCGCTCCGGCCGAAAAGGCAGCAGCAAGTTCTGGTTCGGTCAAAAAATCCAAAAAATCAAAAAAGAAAAATTAATTCAGTTAGCAAATGATTGGGGCGAAAGTAATGCATTTACGGATCAATATCATACTTCTGTTGTTGGGTGGCGTGAGTTGCTCGTTAGTGAATCCGGATAATTTGAGTGGCCGCGGTCATACGCAAGCCTATCCCAAAGCTTCGGAAGATGCGGATACCCTCTTTAAATTACAATCTAATCAGTCGCGCACCCATTTTTTTGTCGATGGTAAAGAAATGGGTGTTGCGCGGGATCTGAAAATTTATATTAATAATCAAACTCACACTGTGAGCGCACAAGCAGAAGGTTGTGTGGGCAAGGAAGAGTATATTCATCCACCGTATCAATCGATTGAACCTTTGCGCTTTACTTATCTGCTAGATGAATGTTCCGAAGGGACTACCCAGTCGCAATCGACGGTAGAGAGCAGCAGTCCAGGCAACACTAATGCCGTTCCAGCGCCTACTGGCAAAGCTAAAAAATCCGTTAAGAAAAAATAATGCTGTAGCAATCTATTTGGAGATAACGATGTGGCGGACGAGTTTAGCAAAAGTAAGCAGAATATTGTTATGGGCCACCGTTAGCAGTTGTGCCAGCAAGAATACCCAAGACCTGCTGCAGTATCCCAAAGCTAGTGCCGATGCCAGTAGCGTTTTGCAGTTACAATCCAATCAAGCGCAAACGCATTTTTTTATCGATGGCAAGCCAGTAGGGACGGCCAAACATCTTAAAGTTATGGTCAATAACCAAGCACATACCATAGTCGCGCAGGTGGATGGCTGTATCAAGAAAGAAGAGTTTGTCCAGCCTCCTTATAATGAAGCCGTCATTTTAGGGTTTACCTATTTGACGGGTGAGTGCGGTAGCGCCTCGGCAAGCGTCGCTGCACCTAATAAGGCAGTGCAAAACTTCCAGACTAACTCTGCTCCAGCAGTTGTGACTCAAATCATAGTTCACGATAAAAAACCTCCGGTCATCAATATCATCAATTTTGATTTACGCGGGGCAAATGAAGTGAACGAGGCAGAACAAATCATTCAAGGCCAAGCGGTGGACGAAAATGGGATTGCTTCCGTCACTATCGCTGGGCAAGAAACGGAGCCTGATGCGGCGGGCAATTTTGCAGCAACAGTCGCTTTAAACGAAGGTGCGAACAGCATTAAAGTCGTCGCCGTAGATACCGAAGGTAATAAAAGCGAAAAGATTTTAAAGTTAAAACGTACCGCTCAACGTCCCCCTGAGCTTAAGGATACCATTCAGGAAAGCGCAGAACCCGATACGCCTATAGTGCCTGGTGACTTTGGCAAATACTACGCCTTAGTGATAGGTAATAATAATTACCAATATGTCCCCAAATTGGATACTGCTGAAAATGATGCCAAGGAAGTTGCGCAGGTACTGACGAACCAGTATGGATTTAAGGTTAAATTATTACTAAGTGCAAAACGGGCAGACATACTTGATGCGGTGAATGAATTCAAATTAAAACTCCTGCCGAAAGACAACTTCATCATCTACTATGCTGGGCATGGCGTTAAACAAGAAAGCGCGTATTGGTTGCCCGTGGATGCTAAGGAAGACAGCTCAACCGAATGGATTCAAGCTGAAACCTTGACGACGGAACTCAAAAAAATCAGTTCGGAACACATACTGGTGATATCAGATAGCTGTTTTTCAGGGGAATTAAGTCGCGGCTTAACTAGCACGCCTAAGCAAGGTAACCGGGATTATTATTTAAAAAAGTTATTAGCCAAAAAATCACGCACCTTGATAGCCAGTGGCGGCAATGAATATGTCGCGGATGCGGGCGGTGGGAACCATTCCGTATTTACCAAAGCATTATTGGAAGCCTTAAAGCGCGCCCCTGCTGCAATTTTTACCGATGAAGAGTTATTTAATAGCCATATTAAAGAAGCGGTTGCAGGTAATGCTGATCAAACACCACAATACAGTATTCTCCGTAATTCAGGCCACGATTATGGTTCCTTTATTTTTGTAAAGCAAAAATAACTCGCAAGACAGTCACAACCATCGCGAAGAGCCTTTATGTGCTTAATTTTGGCGTTGACAATGAACTATTAGCCCTGCTGTCAGCATTAACCTGTATTTGAAATGTGGATAGCATGTATATTTTTCATCATAGCTTCAGAATTTGGATTGGAGCTGGCAGAGTCGCAGTTTTTGGCAAAGCGATGAGCAATTGCTCAGAAGTGAGAATGGGATGTACTCAGTGCACAACTTGTGCTCATAGCTCATGAGTATGCTGCGTTGCGTTTGCAAAATACGTCTGGATTTAGGCAACACTCAGCTACAATTGAGATTGAGCCCACTGCAGCCTTTGCAAGCCTGAGGAGGTTATTTGGCAATTAGTTTTTCTCGAACTACCCGTGCTTTGGAACAAGATACCTTTGGCGTTGCATTATTGCTATGGCTATTGGGTGGGGTATTGTTGGCGGCATGGATGGCTTGGTTTTTATGGGCGAGTGTTACGGTGTTTGCCGTCTCTGCGGTAGCGCGATTGGAGGTGGTACGTTCCTCTAGCCCGATTACAGTGATGACTGCTGGTAAAATTCTCAGTAGCAAGCTGGCATTGGGGCAAGAAGTTAACGTCGGTGAGGTATTGCTGACCTTGGATGCCACTAGCGATCAGATGCGTCTGCAAGAAGAACGGGCCCGCCAACAGGCGCTGCCAACTCAAATAAACGCGCTGCAAAAACAAATTATTGCGTTGGAACAGGCAAAGTCCGTTGCACAACAAGCACAACTTGCAAGTGTGCAGAGTGCGAAGTCGCGGCAAAGTGAAGCGTATTCTGCCTTCACCTTTGCAGAAGATCAT
>SXIZ01000120.1 GCA_005779525.1 Methylococcaceae bacterium | reverse complement strand
CTAGCAGCCTCAGCAGTTAAATTCATGGAAAAACCGTTAGCCAGTAACGAAAGAGTTAAGACCATAAAATTGGTTTTACGCATTCCTATCCTCATAACAACTGTTGAATTAATGATTAGTGGGTTGGATAAATTACTTTTACCCAACCCGCTGATTACGACCTTAGTAAGTCAATGAAAACACCATGACTCCACCACCTTGTTGTGTGTAGTGCGCCAATTCTTTAAACGCCCCCACTGCACCCAAACCCGCGGTTGGATCTTGTAAGTCAAACACCAAGCCCACACCAGGCCAGCCACCTACACCATAATAAATCGCCACGTATTGTCTGCCTTTGTGCTCATAGGTAATCGGATGACCGATCACGCCTGAAGGTAGCTTGAACTTCCATAATTCTTTACCGTTACGACTATCACGGGCTTTGATATAGCCATCGAGCGTGCCATAGAACACTAAGTTACCCGCCGTTGCCGTGGTACCCCCCCAAACTGCGAATTTTTCTTGCACTTCCCATTTAAATTCGCCCGTCACAGAGTCCATGGCTTTAACTTGACCCAAAGTACCTTTAGGACCTGGATACATATTCAGCGTCGCACCTACGAAAAATTGTCCCGCGCGGTAGGGCAACATAAATGGTTCCCAATCCATACAAATATGGTTGATGCCCATAAAAAACAGTTTTTTCTCAGGATCATAAGATTCTATCCCTTGGTTGTGATAACCCATCGCCGAAGGACAAATGCCTTTCGCTTCATGATCCATATGCGTGGAGAACTCGGGATCGCGGATGGGTAATCCAGTTTTCAAATCCACTTTTTTCACCCAGTTGACAGTGTCGTCGATTTTAAATGCGTTGACTAAAGAACCATTTTCACGGTTTAGGGTGTATACCAAACCGTTACGATCAGGATGAGTTAACAATTTGGTCATTTTGCCGTTGACCAACTGTTCAGACAGTCCCATGTAGTTCACACCCGCATAATCCCATTCGTCGTGCGGCGTTTTCTGATATCCGAATTTCGCTTCTCCGGTATTGATATCGCGGCCCCAAATGGTCATGGTCCATTTGTTATCTCCTGGACGCATGGTTTCGTTCCACGGAGCCGGGTTACCGGAGCCGTAATAGAGCATATCTAAATCAGGGTCAAACGCATACCAGCCCCAGTTAGTACCACCACCAATTTTCCAGGCGTCGCCTTCCCAGGTTTTGAGACCCAATCCAAATTGTCCATAATGCGGATTAGCGCTGTTGAAATCTTTAGCTAATTTAATATCAGCATCAGGACCAGTCGCATAGACGCGCCAAACTTGTTTACCGTCTTTTAAACTGTAAGCAGTGGCATATCCCCGCACCCCTAACTCAGCACCAGAACTACCCACGATGACTAAATCTTTGGCCACAAACGGCGCAACGGTGAGCGTTGAACCCATCGCGATATCAGAATTTTCCATTTTCCAGATCAATTCTCCGGTCTTCGCATTCAGTGCAACGATATGCCCGTCCAATTGATTTTGTAAAATCATCGCCGGATAATCTTTACCCGCTGGCGCATAAGCCAAACCACGGTTGACCACATCGCAACAAGCCACTGCACGGGCAGCGGGACTTTGCTTAGGTTTATATTCCCAAAGAATTTTGTCTGGCTCATCCAAATCCAGCGCGAAAATATTATTTGGGAAAGGGGTATGCACATACATAATGCCGTTAATGACTAACGGACCACCTTCGTGTCCATTTAATACCCCCGTCGAAAATGACCATCTGGGGGTTAAATGACGTACGTTTTGGTTATTGATTTGATCTAATTTACTGTAATGGGTTGAGCCATAATCTTTAGTTTGCATAGGCCAATTACTATCATCCTCAGCTAACTTAGCCAATTCCTTGTTGGCCATAGATGGCGTTCCTGCCGTTAGCAAAGCCGTACCACAGACTACCGCAGCAATGGCTGAGCGAGAAAATCTAAGCATCCTCATAGTTACTCCCAGTTTCTAATTATTAAGTTATAAATCCAAAACCCTGGCAGCTTGACGATGTTATTATGAAAACAGCTTGCTTGATCACCTTGCTTCCGGCACCAAGCCACAAGGGTTTTGTTGCTGCACATGATACGAAATTGGCCTCCTTGCCCGTTACGGAATAAATGCCAAAATGCTTAGGAAATTCGCCCTTAATAAACAATGAAAAATTCCTCCTAAATGCGCTTCACCCCACTTCAGGAAATCCTCCTATAGGTATTTTCAACAGGCTTTGGCATGATGCTAAGGTTATTTTTGGTTATGGAACTGCTGTCTTGGAAAAAATTAATGTTTTGCTGGTAGACGACCATGCAGTAGTCCGCATGGGCTATAAAACCTATCTTGGATTATCGGAGCGAATTGGTGAAGTCTATGAAGCCGATCGCGGTGAAACTGCATTTCAGCTCTATCACCAATATCAGCCAGATGTTGTAGTTATGGACTTATCCATGCCGGGGATTGGTGGCTATGAAAGTATTCGTAGACTGTTACAACGCGATGCGCAGTGCAAGATCCTGGTTTTCAGTATTCACAACGAATTAATCTACGTCACCCGCGCGATTAAAGCGGGCGCAAAAGGCTATATCACTAAGAGTAACGTCCCGGAAACCTTAGTCAACGCGGTATGCTTAATTGCGCAAGGCGGGAGTTATGTCGACCCAGATCTTGCCCAACAGTTGGCAATTTCCATGATTAGCGATCAAGACGAAGCAGAAAAAATTAAACAACTGTCACCGCGCGAATTCGATGTATTCTGCTTGCTCGCCAACGGCTACACCACACGAAGAACAGCGGAAAAGCTGTGTTTAAGTTACAAAACCGTGTGCAACCATACGACCGCTATTAAGGAAAAAATTGGGGTTGAAACCTTGGCGGAACTGTCGTTATTTGCCAGTCGCCAAGGTTTGATTGAGACGCAATAAAGGATTAGCAATCTTAATCCACAGCTTCTGACTTTTACTTTTCCAACCTCTGCTGCAATCCAGCCAAGCCATGCTGGAAAAATGCGTTCATTGCAGCGACTGCTGCGGCATCATTTTGATTTTCAGCTGGAGAATTTCCAGTATCCCCCCGATAAAATCGACTTTTCAGCGTCACTATACTTTTACCTGCATCTGGTGCTGCTGCAACCTGTAAACTAATGGAATACGAACTAACTGGAAATGCCTGGGGATTTTCTTTCTTCAAACGGTAGCTATATTCATGATCACGCTCGCTATAAAAATCCAATTCATCGGTCAACTCGCCACCATTTTGTACTACCACCGTCCTAACACCGCCTGATTCATGTTTACCATCTCCAGTACTGGATTTTACGTCTGGATGCCATTTGGTGATCGCTGTAAACTCTTTCACCAGCTCCCAAACCTTATCTACAGACGCATTGATCACCCTACTTTCCTTGGCTTTTTGTGGTGTAGGTCCATGCGCCAGCACACTATTTGGCAACAACATAATAATTGCTAACATACTTAAAAATAATCGCTTCATAGTTAAATCCACTCAGTTTATAAACTTTCCATTATCAAGGATCAGGCATGCCTCGCGCTTGAGCAGAATTCCTAGTAAGCATTAGGAAAACTTCCTCAACTCAACAACGCATGAAAGTGAATAATTCCTTTTTACCCTGGACCAACCTGCAAGCAGCATTATCAATGGTATGTTGATGCTTTTTTAGCGTTACTGCATGTTATGAACCGTTTAATTTTTTGTATATTCTTGAGTATTAGCACCCTAGCGGATGCAGAATCTGTATTTGTCACCTTGGAAAACGATAATGCCCTCGCCATCGTCGACCCCATAAAAAGGCAATTAATTCAAACGGTACCTGTGGGTCGCAGGCCACGAGGCATAGCGATTAGCGGTGATGGGAAACAGCTTTTTATTGCCACCAGCGACGATAACACCATTGAGTTGATTGATACTAGCAGCTTTAAGAAACTCGCAAAATTGCCTTCGGGCAAAGATCCAGAGACCTTTGCAATTAATCCCAAAGGCACAATGCTGTATGTATCGAACGAAGATGACAGCCTAATTACAGCTATCGATATTGCTAAACGTAAAGTAGTCAAAACCATCCCGGTGGGCGTGGAGCCCGAGGGAATTACGGTTAGTCCTGATGAAAAATGGGTTGTGAGCGCGTCAGAAGCCACCAATATGGTGCATTGGATTGAGCAAAAATCGTTAAAAACGATTGATAATACCTTGGTTGATCCCCGCCCAAGAGCACTGACCTTTACACCCGATAGCCAACAGCTTTGGGTGAGTTCGGAGATGGCGGGAACAGTGACGGTACTAGATGCTGCCAGTAGAAAGATACTGCAAAAAATTTCTTTTGAAATTAGCGGGGTAACGCAGGATAAAATCCAGCCTGTGGGAATTGTGGTGGATAATCAGCAACAGTGGGCTTATGTAGCATTAGGCCCAGCAAACCGGGTGGCGCAAATTAACGTTAAAACGCTCAAAGTCGAACGCTATTTTTTGGTGGGTCAACGCGTCTGGAATTTAGCCTTTTCACCGGATCAAAAACGCCTGTATACCGCCAATGGCGTGAGCAATGATATTTCAATTATTGATCTTGAACAGCTGCAAGTCAGCAAATCTCTTGGGGTTGGACGCTTGCCCTGGGGCATTGCCGTAAAACCGTGATCCGCCAATAAGCCAGTCTCATTTGAGGACTGGCTTTGCTACACGGCTATTAGCTAAATTAATTGGGCTCAGCACCAATTTCCCACAACTCGGTGGCAGTTTCAATTATCTTGCCTGTAGCGGCATCAACTTCAACTTTGGTTTCTACATTTTTATCATTGACGATGTCAATTTCATAACTGGCGTCG
>SXIZ01000119.1 GCA_005779525.1 Methylococcaceae bacterium | reverse complement strand
CGACCATTTTCACCTGCACGTGCCGCTTCAACTGCGGCATTTAACGCGAGTAATTTGGTTTGAAACGCAATTTCATCGATGACATTGCTAATTTCCACGACTTTATGACTCGCATCATTAATATCCCGCATAGCAGACATCAGTTGCACGGAAATGGTATTGCCAAATTCTGCTTGCTGGTGCGCTTTGGTCGCTAAAGCATTGGTTTTTTGAGTATGTTGGGCATTTTGCTGTACCGAGGCGGTCATTTGTTCCAAACTCGCCGCGGCTTGTGTGAGTGCATCATTTTGCTTACGG
Organism: Methylococcaceae bacterium; assembly: GCA_005779525.1. Taxonomy (GTDB): domain Bacteria; phylum Pseudomonadota; class Gammaproteobacteria; order Methylococcales; family Methylomonadaceae; genus SXIZ01. The sequence continues at coordinate 6,931 of SXIZ01000119.1, read as the reverse complement.
GAACGCATATCAATATCGGCATTATGCTGATTAATTTCCGCCAGACTACTGCGAATATTTTCCGCCACGAGATCCACATTTTTGACCACGTCCAATAAATTATTTATGGAGGTGTTAATTGCAGTTTTGACCGTGGCGAACTCGCCTAAATAAAAGCCGTCCAGTTTATGGGTGAGATCCCCCTGCGCTAACAGTTGCTGGATTTTTACGGTTTCTTGCAACGGTTCTTGGATCGCATCCATCAACATATTGAAGCCTTTGCATAAACCCAGCATAAAGCCTTGAAGGGTTGTAACTTCAATACGCCCCTTAAAATCACCTGCTATCGCTTTACTAATCAAGCGTTGTAATTGCTCCTCGGTTGCCAAGCGGGCGCTGATATCATGCCAAATGACAATCCAGCCCCAGGGCTCTTGGGGAATAAAATGTAAACTAAAAGTTGTTGCTTTAATTTTGAGCGTTTTATCGCTGGGCTCTGCGGGTAAGTTTTGTAGCAAATCGGGTTGCTGCAAGAGCTCGTTTAAATACTGTCCGGTCAGTACCGAGGGGTCCTGTTGCGCAAAATTTTCTCCCAATTCTTGCAGATGCTCAGCTAAAAATTGCAGACACATGGGATTGATAAAAGTGATTCTGCCGTTTGCATCCAAAAACAATAATGCGGCATCAAAATGCTCAATTACCGAGGCATATTGTTGTAAATGCTGATTTTGTTGATTTAAGCTCTTTAGCTGTTCTTGATAAAAAACCCGCGCATTTTGCACTAAAGCACTAAATTCCGGTGCTAACGCCTCTGCAATCCCTTGATCAGGAACAAGCAGCGCTTGGGTGGTTAAATGCAGATTGCTGTGCAGCTGCTGTTGCAGCCTAAAACTAGAGAAAATTAAGAGTATGACGCCCAGAATGACACAGCCTAACGCCAGCCAGGGTAAATGCAGTACGGACAATAACACAGCCAAATAAGCGGGTAATGAACAGATTAGCGTGTGAACTAGCAGGCGAAACTTAAAAGTGCGTTTTAAAATTAGCATTTTTGACCTAACTCAATAGAGGGTTCGCGACTGTTAAAGGTGTAGTTGCAATCCACTAAGTGTAGTTGATTATGTTTGAATTGGAAGAAGGGTAACAGAGATTGCAGTAAAATTCGATAAGTGCAGGGGGAGGGTAGCCTAAAAACTGAGTTAGTATGGTAGATATGTTCTGCTTAAAATGAACAATTAACTTGCTACGGTTCTCGACAAACTTAAAATCTATGGCTACGTTTCCTATGGAAATCAATTTCGTACATATTAGTAACGACGGTGCTTTAGCTGTTGTGGGGGTTTTCTTAAAAGTGGCGCTGCGAATTCGCAACTGAGCGCAATCGTCAATGCCATTCCCAAAACACAAACCCCGCAAACCACCGTCAGCGGCGTAACCATAGATGCTAACCAATTTTTACCCAGCCAAAAGCTAGAATATCGTTACAGTGGCTCACTGACTACACCCCCTTGTACCGAAGGTGTCAAATGGTTGGTATTGCAGGGTACCCTCTCAGCTGCGACGGACCAATTGGCTAGTTTTCAGTCAGTATTAGTCAAAAATAATCGCCCCGTCCAAGCTGAAAACGCCAGAAATATCCTGCGTAATGCTTTGTAAGCAAGGCAAGTGCTCTTACTTGCTCTTGGGGTGGTGGGAGTAATATCCCTGTTTAAGGTTGTCTTAGGTGCCTCGGTGAAGATTAGTCCAATCTGACTGATACAAGGCGTATGCAGGTACTCTTGGGTCGCTATGAAAGTTGCTCTTGAGACAATTACTTCAGGCGACATTACAACATGGGATGTTCAACTTTAAGTAGGCTAGCTAGAAACTTTATCTGCGTAGTTGACGGATTTGTCATGGCAGTAACTGTCAAAAAGTAAACAGTTACTGCCATTATAGGAAATTACAACGAGATAAATTCCCGAATTTTTTCTAATAATTTAACTCCCATGCCTTTGACTTTCAGTAAGGCATCGAAGGATTCAAATGGACGGGTGGCGACGATATTGTGCGCTAATTTTTCTGATATACCTTTGACGGCCGCAATTTCATTCACCTCAGCGTGATTGACTGAAATGACTTTGGCGCTAGCTGTCTCAGTTGGTTCAGTTTTAGATTTTTTGGCTGGCTTGTTGCTGGGTTTATTGCCTACAGCGCGATGCTGTTTGCTTTCGGTAAAATCGACGTTGATCACATTATCTTGCTCGCTATAGCGGACACTGGCTTCCGGCTCGACTATATAGGGCGTGTTAAAGTTAATATAATCCTGCGTAACAAACCCCGTTGTGCTCCATTCGCGTAACATGAGTGTTAAATACCACGTGCCCGCTTGAGGTGCAGTAAAGTTAAGGGTATAACAATTATTCGCAAGAAAATGTTGTCCGAATAAGGTACCCATTTCGGTGCCCGCTAAAGCGATCCCTTGAAAATCTCCTCCGTTGTATGGCGCTGTTAACGCCCAAAGTTCGATGGCTAAAGTACCGCTGATATTACTGACATCACGTTGGTTGGCGATTTCGGCAATAGTAATAGTGATGGTTTGATCCTGAATTTGATAACCACAGTCTCCTTTTAAACTAAGTCCTGGAACAACATGCGGGGTTAATTCGGATGGTAATGCGTACATGAAAACTCCTATTTTCAACAATGTGTTAGATAAAATTAGTTTAACCTGAAACATAAGATAGAGCTAGGGGAAATATAGCTCAGGGCTTGTATGTCTTAGCTGTAAAGCTGTTTAGGGTATAAGTTTTTGAGTTATGCTGTAGAACATTCAGGGCGTACGATTGACAATTGCCATTCAAGCTTTCAGACTTTAGGACTCACCCAATCTGCTGATTTGCAGCAGCATTAAGCAACCTAAAATCTAAATCATTAACTTATATTACGCAGGTCGTTTCTTAAGCATAGAAATAATCATGCTGAGTCGCTATCGCGAGGTTTGTCTAATCGGGTTCTCGCACCCGACGGCGAAGTACTTTCTTTTGCTCCGCCTCGGCAACTGCTCCCGGCGTTGCTCAACCTCTGTCCATAGACCATCCTTTAGTGGTGGCATCCATGCAGTCGAAAAGAAAGTACTCAAAGACAAATCTGTCAGGAACAGATTTGGATGCGTTAGCACACGAAGTGCGAATGCCTGGATGGCATGATTCATTAGGCGGCCCGGTTATCGCTGATTTCTTGCGCTCCTCGTATTTATCGGGGGGTGGCAAAAAGGGGCGTCCTGCCCTTTATGCCCTGTGGGTACTTTGCCACCTTGCGGCATCCATGCCGCACCCTGTTGGGCTCAACCCGATAAATACTGCGGTGCTCGACGCGGTAAACGGGATTAAAACACGTTACTGCGTAACGTCAGTCATTAAGGTTGTTGTAAAACCACTTCCAATGCCTCTATGGGTAAGGTGTTTTGCATATCGACAGCGGAGAGGTTGGTATGAAAAAGATCTTTGACCCACGCTTGCCATCCCAAGCCTTTAAGAGCAACCCGGTAGTTCACACTTAAGCCTTCACATTCGCTGGGATTGATAGCGATTTCTAGATTCTCCAGCGCCAAACCCTGTCCAGTTGTTCCAGCAACCGCCGCATTTTGTACCCAGCGGGTCCAACCTTGATTTTGTACTTTGACTCGATAACGAATGCTACAGCTGGGCAAATCCGTGAGTTGTAAGCGTACTGCTTCCAACCGCTTACCTGATTGAGGCAGGCCTATGGGGGTATTCTTTTGCCAAGCATACCAGCCAATATCCTGAATATGGCCTTGTGCCTGGATGGCGGCTGAGGCAGGTGCCGTTTCTGCGGTAGGCGTCAGATTATCCCATTGCTGGGTGATGGGGTTAAAACGTAAAACTTGTGGCGTATACCAGCTCGAATTCGCTGTGGCTTTTAATTGCAGTGCATACAGCGTGTCATCTAGCACTTGAAAGTGTACATTAGGACCTAAAATCTCTAAGGGTAAATTAGCATTACGCCATTGGTTTAGTATTGGGTTATAAATCCAAGCTTTGCTGACCGTTTGAGGGCTTCCATCGTTTTGATACTTAACGCCATTCTTTAATACATACAATTCATGTTGCCAAACTATCAGTTGGTGTCTAGAAATAGGTTCTGGGGTAGGTGCCAGTTTCTCCCATTGTTTGGCATCTGCATTCCAACGTACGAATTGATCGAAAGTGCTGGTGGAAAAATTTTGATCGGCGCACACGCTACCCAGGGTGCCTTCACCACCGCTATAGTAGATAGCATTGTTTAATACTGTTGCTGCGCCATTGCCAGTGCAGTTAGGCAGGCTAACGCTGTCTGAACTTTGACCAGTGATTAAGTCGTAAATTTTGACTGCACTCGAAAATTTAGCCCCCTGTTTCGAGTAGCTGGCAGCCCCTAATAAGAATATTTTAGTGTTTAAAAGTGCGCTCGCTGCACCTGGCAGGCCAAAAGTGGAATCCAGTAATTCAGCTTTGGCGTCTACTAGCGAAAATCGGGTGTAGCGAGCTGCTGGATAACCGAAGGGGGAAACTTGCCCAAAACCATAGATCGTATCATTAGTCGCCACTGCTGAATCATAATTAATGCCAGCACCTAAGTCGTTAGCATCATTTTGCCATTCTTGAGTATCGACATTAAAGCGTAACAGGGTATTACTGCGTAACCAATATAAATTCCGACCATATCCCGTAAGTTGAGTGTTGGAGTAAGTCTCTGTTTTCGCAGGCTGGTAATTGCTGCTGGGATCTAATTGTTTAAGCCTGAATTGAGAATTCGACATGAATTGCAAGCTGACATTAAAACGTTTTGAGGGCGGGGTTGGCGAGTGTAGTGTCACTAGCGGAATCTGTAATTCTGCCGATTCTGGGGTATACACGGCGTCCGCTGGACAATCAGGCGCTTCAGGTTGTTGAAAAACGGCTTGCCACTGATGAGTTGCAAGATGGTAACGTTGCACCACCACGCTGTTTTTTTGCCCGAAGACAGCTGCGCCATAAGTCACAAAATAGAGCTGCTGCGGATCATTTTTATTCGCCAAGGCATAAAACGCATTATTTCTGATTTCGTTTGGTACGCTATTGAGTTTAGTCCAAAGTTGCGTTGTCTTATCGAAACGTGAAAATGCGCCATCGGCATAAGCATAGTTATAAATATCCTCACCGATGACTAAGATTTTATGTTGACTGGTATCCACTAATTCGGTCAGAGTTTGCCAGCTATTTTTAATGGGATCATAAGTGCGCAGTTGTATGCTATTAGCATCTAAACCAACGAGGCTATCGTGGTACTGGGCGAACAAAATTTGCGCGCCCAAACTATAGACTTGAAAGTGCTCTAAGGTTATAGGCAATTGCGCATCCGCAAGTGACCATTGTTGAGTCTGTGGGTCAAAAACCTGGATTTTATTAGTTTGTTGCTCGCAATTTAAACCACCGATAACATAAAGCTTGTCCTTCACCGTTACGATTTTGGGTTGTGCTATGCCTATTGGTAGCTCGTTCGCTAATTGCGACCATGCTTTGCTTACGAGATCATAAACCAAGATCTTGTGGCTAATGGATTTAGTTTCCTCATGCTCCCAACCTCCGACCAGATAAAGTTTATCGTTGATTCTACCCAAACCAAATTCATAGCGGGGAGCAGGTAGCGGCGCGACGGTACTCAAGCTCTGACTAAACACATTAAATAAATCAAAATTACCCTCCTGCTCCATCAATACTAGCAGATCGCCTAGTAATTGGGTGGTACTGTAAGTAAGTGTTAAACCTTGCGGAATGGGAGTCAATTGGCTAATTTTAAAAGTTGTGGGCGCAACGGGATTATCCGCCTGTAATTTTGCCGCCACGCAACTCGCTTCAGCATTGGCTGTTGAGATGCGGACATGAGGTAGAGTAAGTTCTCCCGATGCCAACGCATATTCAGCCGCCGCAAAACTCTGTTGTATGCTGCCGAAAAGACACATTAAAGCAATTAACTTAAGGATAAAAGTTTGCATAATGAAAAATATTTTCCGTAATTGATGTAGTCAGTTCGCGTTGTAGTTGGCGATCAACAACGCAGAATTTACTGGTGATGCGGTTTAGGCAAGTACTTTAACAGTCTAAAGCACAAGATATGCCATTATTGTATGGTTTATAATGCTATGATTCTAAGATATATTTTTTTATGAATTGGGAGGGCCGCTGAATTAGCACTAAAAGCCCGCAAATTTTGTTATGTCATATTCCCTTTTTTGCAGTAACGCTATTGTTTTCAGCCCTGGATGGGATGATAGTCTCTTGTAGGCTTAGGGGCAATTTGCAGATGTTTACGTTAGAAAACGAAGCCAAAATTGCTTCCCGAAACGCCGTAGCGTCATGGTGGAAGCCTTAACGGAGTAGGTGAGGCGGACGCAGAATGGCGGGAGCTAAATATTCGCTCGCATGGCAAATCAATTATTGGTTGGGCTTCACACTTTTCTGCCTATAAAAGTACTGTACTAGAGACCTTCAGTTTTTGTGGCCATTATTCTCGAGTTGCACTCATTTACTGCTTAGCGCGTAGCTCTGTATTTTGGGTGCCTAGCAATGCTTGGTCGATAAAGCACCATAAATGCTGCTGATTGATAAAGCCATGACTCGGTAAGACGCCAGGATCGGTCTGCAGTACCCAATAGGGATTATTCGCAGAAGAATGTTGTAAGTGGCGCAGTTCCATATGCAGCGCAGCATTCAATACTGCGTCCCATCCCGCACCTGTAGCCGCTAAACCTGTATTGAGCTGAGTTTGCTTTTGTTGTTGCATGGCACTGGTTAACCAACCGGGATTGGCCGCACATACGTTAGCTTGCGCAGCGGGTGGTAATGTTTGCAGTCTATGAAAGTGCTTGGGGCCTCGTTCTAGGATTAAGGTGTCGACTTGGCGCTGCCCCTGATCGTCAATTTCCACAAAT
>SXIZ01000118.1 GCA_005779525.1 Methylococcaceae bacterium | reverse complement strand
TGTAATCAGCAGTTTAGTTCGAGGGAGTAAAACATGAATACATTTTAGTTTTTCGCAAAATTGGTGTAGTTTAAGTAGAACAAGCTTAAGCACTATCAATTCAATACGAGGAACTGCATTGCGATGCATATTTTGCTGGTAGATGACCATACGCTCTTTCGAGAAGCTTTGTTACATGTGATAAAACAATTGGATGCCCAGGTGGTGACCTTGGAAGCCTCAAACGCAGAAGATGCCGCGCTGTTGATCGCACATACCCGAAATTTGGATTTAATATTATTGGATATTGATTTACCGGGGGAAGATGGGCTCTCGGCGTTACCACATCTGCGCGAATTGGCACCTACCGTGCCGATTATTGTGTTGTCTGGATCTGAATCTACACAACATGTGAAGCTAGCCTTGGACAAAGGGGCAGTTGGCTATATTCCGAAATCGTGTACCAGCCATGAAATGCTGGCCGCTTTGCAAGTGGTCATGCAAGGTGATATCTATATACCCCCGCGTTTACTAGGCAAAATTGAAGCACCTGCCACCCAGGTACCCCAAGAAAATACCCCACTGTCCACCTTGCTTACCAGTCGACAAATTGAAGTATTAGCCCTGCTAGCACAAGGCTTACCCAATAAATCGATTGCTAAAAATTTAAATCTCGCTGAAGGTACAGTCAAATTACATGTAGCCGCAATTTTACGCGCGTTAGGGGCTAATAATCGTACGCAAGCAGTGAATGCGGCCGCTAAACTAAACAACGCTAGTCTTGGAGAGCATCCGTAAAACTTAATTTTGGTTTTTTGCAGAACGCTACAGGACAAAAAAGTAAAAAACTTTAGCGAGGGACATCAAGGGCATTATCGTTGGAAAGATTTTTCTTAGCACAAAAAAAATGAGGAGCAGCCCACCTGCCCCTCATCCAGCATCCCTGCAAAAGCATCCGTACCTTACTAATCCGTTTAAACCCCATTGCAAACTGCCTATGTAAATATTCTTCCCTACTGACCGGACAGAAAAGTATCAATGTCGAAATTGATACCTCCAGCAGATTTTTGTAACTTAAGGTAGCTATATGTTTAGGTCGATAACTAGGTGAGTTATTACTGACCCTGCGGTCGACAAATACAATAAAGCATGGGGCGTGCCAAAACCTAAAATTTTTTATATATTATTGATTTTAAATTATTTAAAAAAATAAGGTAGTTTAGGCGCAGCAACTAGTTTCACGCCGCCCAAAATAAAATGGGTTATATCACCTAATGACTAGGTGATATAACCCATTTTTTAGGGTGCGCAGTTACAAGAAATTGATTATTAATTAATAAAAAATACTACTACAAAAAATAATTACGAACTATGACTGTCTGAGTAAAAAGCAATTCTGATTGGATTACGTTGATATTTTCCAAAGCGCATAGCATTACACTCTAGAATACAAGTATAAAAATTGGGGAATTGACTTAATATTATGGAATCAGATCACTCAAGTGCGTTTCAGGCTGGGCTGCATTCAGCTGTCGCTCCAAGGCTTCCAGTTTATGCCAACGATTGATCATCAAGCAAAACAATTCCGCGGTTTTTTCGGTATCGTAAATAGCTGAATGCGCTTCATTATTATCCCACGCAACACCTGCAGCTTCAGCAATTTTAGCCAGCACGGTTTGTCGATAAATCAACCCTCCCAGCGTCGCTGTATCGAACGTACTAAAGGGATGAAAAGGGCTGCGGGTAATTTGACAACGTGCAATTGCGGCATTTAAAAAACTAATATCAAAAGCGGGATTGTGTCCGACCAAAATAGCACGCGAACAATTGTTGCGTTTGACTGCCGCTTTAATCGGCGTAAAAATTTTCTCTAACGCGGCTTTTTCTTCTATAGCCATGCGAAAAGGATGAAATGGATCAATGCCATTAAATTTTAACGCTGCTGGATCAAGTTCAGAATTCTTAAACGGTACCACATTACAGGCATAACGTTCAGTGATAACCAGTTCCTGTTGTGCATTAAATTCAACGATGACGGCCGCAATTTCCAGCAATGGATTTTTCTTAGGATTAAAACCTGCGGTTTCTATGTCAACGACCACTGGTAAATACCCGCGAAATCTTGCGCCTATAGGATGTGTAGCAGATTGCATTAATTTTAAAATTGTCAGTTGAGAAAGGTCGATGTCTACATCAGATTATGGTATGTTACGCTATTTACACTAGTAATAGAAAAATAAACGGCATTAGGAGTGAAATATGCACATAAAAACCACTATAAAAGTCATAGGCAGCCTATGCTTAATAAATTTCATCACGGGCTGCGCAGTTTCTTCGAAAGATATCCGAGATCCATACGAATCTTGGAATCGGAATGTGCAATCCTTTAATGATACCGTTGATAAATATGCACTTAAGCCTGTAGCTGAAGGCTATAATTTTATTATGCCCAGCTTTGCGAATGTCGCAGTCACCAATTTTTTTAATAATATTGATGATATTGGGGTGACTATAAATGACTTTCTACAATTAAAATTTGAACAATCTGGTCAAGATGGTGCTCGCTTTTTAGTTAATACCGTTGCGGGCGTCGGTGGCTTTATTGATGTTGCGCAAGAATTAAACCTCACAAAACATGAAGAAGATTTTGATCAGACGCTTGGCTTCTGGGGCGTTCCATCAGGACCATACGTTGTTTTACCGCTACTGGGACCAAGTACCGCACGGGGTATTGGTGGCAGAATTGGCGATGCCGCAATGAATCCTATCACTTATGTAGGCTTTATAAACAATGACTTAATTTCAGGCATTAACAATGGCTTTATCACAGGTGGTATCAATGTCATTAAAGTCATAGATTTACGTTCAGATAATTTGGTTAAAGGCAATGTGGCTGCCGAAGCAGCGGTGGATCGTTACGATTTTTTCAAAAACAGTTACTATCAAAGACGTGATTTTCTATTAAATGACGGTAAAACCGCCGATGATATCGATGTGGATAATCTCGAAATCGATAAAAACTCTAGCCCGAAAAAAACGCATTAATACTGTAGCTGTAGCCAAGGTAAGTTTTGGATGAAAATTGTTATTTTAGGAGCAGGTTCAGCAGGCTCATCCGTAGCTAGTGCCTTGGCCAGTGAGGAAAATGACATTACCGTAATCGATTATAAAGATCATTTACTCGACGTTTTAAAATCAAAATTTGATATTGTCACCATCAAAGGCAATGCGGCATATCCTCGAATTCTCGAACAAGCCGGAGTACAACACGCTGACATAGTGATTGCGGTGACCGACCGTGACGAAACCAATATGCTAGCGTGTTTAATCATTAGTAAACTCTATAGTCGTCCGAAAACCATTGCCCGTATCCGGGCAATTGATTTTTTAAAAAATCCCAAGTTATTTCAATATCCTGGTATTCCAGTCGATGTCGTCATCAGCCCTGAACAGATTGTAATGAAAGCCATCTGTAATTTGATTGAATTCCCTGGGGTTTTGCATGTCACTGACTTTGCTGGCGGCTTGGTGCGGCTATTTTCGGTTTTAGCGTCTGCCGATGGTTTTTTGACCAATGCCAAAATCCGTGACCTAAAATCTAAGCTGAATGATCGAAAAATTCGGGTGATTGCAATTTTTAGACATGGAAAAGCACAATTAGTTAACGGCAATTCGATTATTCATGAGGGCGATGAGGTGTTTTTAGCCGCTCCTGGCAATGATTTACGCCGTGTACTTAAGGATTTATGTGCATTAGAAGCGCCAATCAAACGTATCATCCTGGCCGGAGGTGGACATATCGGCAAACGCTTGGCCTTAGCCCTCGAAAATGATTACCAAATCAAAGTCATTGAAAAAAATCCAGAGCGCGCCCGCAAAATTGCGAATGACTTAAACAAAACTTTAGTTTTACAAGGTGATTGTGCGGACGAAGCCTTGTTAATCGAAGAATCAATTGCCAGCACAGATTTATTTTGTGCCGTAACTGACCACGACGGGGTCAATATTGTGTCCGCTTCACTAGCCAAAAGCTTGGGAGCCAGTAAATCTATTTGCTTGTTAAATCAAAGTTCCTACGCCAAACTATTACCTTCAACTGGCATCGATGTAGCCGTTTTACCTAACCAAGAGACCTTGGGAAGTATCCTGAAGCATGTCCGTCATGGAGATGTTGCGCAAGTGAATTCCCTGTGTGGCGGGACGGCTGAAGCCATTGAAATTATTGCACATAGCCATAAAGGCGAACGCTGTATTGTCGGACAAAAAATAGACAGTGTCGGTTTCCCCAAGGGTATTGTGATGGGTGCCATTATCCGCAACCAGCAAATGATTTGTTTCCATCATGATACTGTGTTTGAAGAAGGCGACCATGTGATTATGTTTGCTACTGAGAAAAAACTGGTCAACAACATTGAAAAATTATTTCAAGTCGTCGAATAGACGGTTATCGCAATGCACAACGTCATCCAAAACTGGTTTTGAATTTGCATTGCCACCCTATCCCTCGTGCCCTGTAAAAAAATAATATGAATGTGATACTGACCATCATCCATATATTTGGCCTCGTCATTATTGGCTTTAGCGGGCTAATGCTGACCTGTCTGTTGACCTCCTTGGCATATCAGGACGGGGCAAGTTTCGCATTTACGCAAGCGACGATGATTACCTTTCTTTCCGGGTTATTAATGTTTTTACCGACCCTGAATATGCCCAAAGCCGTCACCCGACGCTCAGGTTTTTTATTAGTCGCTAGTACCTGGTCGCTGACCCCAGTTTTTTGTACTTTGCCATTAATGCTGTTTCTTCCGCAATTAACTTTTGTAGATGCTTATTTTGAAACGGTATCAGGACTAACGACGACCGGTGCGACGATACTCAGCGGTCTGGATAACCTGCCGATGTCCATCAATCTTTGGCGGCACGAGCTTAATTGGATTGCGGGCATGGGGATTATTATCTTTGCCGTGGCGATCTTACCCATTTTAGGGATTGGGGGAATGCAGCTGTATATTGCCGAATCCCCGGGGAGCGTTAAAGAATCTGATTTACCCCCGCGCATCGCTCAAACTGCTAAAGCCTTATGGCTGGTGTATGCTGGGATCACCTTGATCTGTATTATCAGCTTGAAATTTGCAGGCATGGACTGGTTTGATGCCATTTGTCATGCGTTTGCGGCCATGAGTTTAGGTGGATTTTCCACCCACGATAGCAATGTTGGTTTTTTTAACTCCGTGCCTATCGAAGTGGTTTTAAGTATCTTTCAATTATTAGCTGCGATAAATTTTGCCACGCATTTTATTGTACTGAAAAAAAAATCGATTACCCCTTATCTCAAAGACTTAGAAGCCACCTCGTTTCTGGCGCTTATTCTAGTCAGTTGCCTACTGACCGCTGGGGTGTTATGGCATAACGATACCTATCCAGATTACCTCACCGCTTTTCGTCATGTGTCCTTTAACCTGATCACGATCGCTACCGACTGCGGTTTTGCCAGCCAAGATTTTAATCAGTGGCCGATTTTCGTGCCGATGTGGATGTTATTCTTAAGTTGTATCAGTGCGTGTTCCGGCTCGACGGGAGGCGGCAACCGCATGATTCGCACTATTATTCTGTTAAAACAATCGCGCATCGAACTGTTTAAATTTATTCACCCAAATGCAATCCGCCTGATGAAAATCGGTGACACTGTGATTGGTAACGAAATTATTACCTCGGTCACGGGTTTCATTTTTCTTTACTTTATAAGCATCGTATTTCTGGTATTCTTATTACTGTTGGGTGGACTTGATTTCCTCAGTGCCTTCTCTGCCATCATCGCTTGTTTTAACAACGCGGGACCGGGTTTGAATCAAGTAGGCCCTGCAACCAACTATGCAAGTTTGACTGATTTTCAAACCCTGATTTGCTGTATCGCCATGTTATTGGGGCGGGTACAGATCTTCTCGATTATTATTCTATTCGTCCCGGAATTCTGGAAAAAATAAACTACTGCAGCTCGGTAAGCCGTCTTATGCATATATTATTAAGTAACGATGATGGTTATTTAGCGGAAGGTCTAGTGACTTTGGCCGCCCATTTATCGCAACATGCGGAAATTTCTGTCGTGGCACCGGATAAAAACCGCAGTGCTGCCAGCAACTCCCTGACCTTAGAGATGCCTTTACGTGCCTCCACCTTAGAAAATGGTTTTGTGAAGGTCGATGGCACCCCTACTGATTGTGTGCATCTGGCTATTACGGGCTTATTAACTTCTGAACCCGATATGGTGTTCGCGGGAATTAATCATGGTGCCAATATGGGAGATGATGTCTGGTATTCCGGCACGGTAGCCGCCGCGACTGAGGGACGTTTTTTGGGGCTCCCCGCCGTTGCTATTTCGCTGGCTAGCCATAATGCCGCGCATTTTGAGACCGCCGGAGTGGTTGCGGTTAAAATTTTACAGCAACTAATTCGCCAGCCGTTACCGCAAGACACCTTATTAAATGTCAATGTCCCCGACCTGCCGCTCTCCGAAATAAAAGGCTTTCAAGCAACGCGCTTAGGTCAACGGCATAAGTCTGAACCTGTGATTAAAAGTAGCGATCCCCGTGGCAGAGTTATTTATTGGGTGGGTCCGCCGGGGTCGGAGCAAGACGCAGGTCCAGGTACTGACTTTTATGCGATTAATACTGGCTATGTTTCTATCACACCCTTACAACTTGATTTAACGCGTCATGAAAAACTCAACCAATTGGAACACTGGATTGCAGGAGGTTTAAACGCATGAGCCACCGAATTCAAGGCATAGGCATGACATCCAGACGCACCCGGGAGCGCATGGCCCAAAGGATAGCGGAGCAAGGTGTTAATAATCGGAAAGTGTTAGAAGTGATGTGCGATGTTCCACGACATATTTTTGTGGATGATGCCCTCGCAAGTCGCGCCTACGAAGACACCGCCCTACCAATTGGCTTCAATCAAACCATTTCACAACCCTATATCGTCGCAAAAATGACGGAATTATTGTTGGCGGCTGGACCGTTGAAACGGGTTTTAGAAATTGGGACAGGCTGTGGCTATCAAACAGCCGTTTTAGCGAAATTAGTGGAGCATGTTTTCAGTGTTGAACGCATCCTACCGTTGCAACAAAAAGCCAAACTAACTTTACGCGAACTGAAAATCGATAATATTAGTTTTCGGCATGACGACGGCGGCTGGGGCTGGGAATTAAAAGCCCCGTTTGATGGCATTTTAGTTGCCGCCGCCCCGACTGAATTACCGATGATGTTGCTCGAACAAATGGCTGTAGGCGGCGTAATGGTGATACCCATTGGTAAATATGGACGCCAAGAATTACAGCGCGTGACCCGCACGCCAGAAGGTTATGAGGTCGAGGAACTGGAAATGGTCAATTTCGTGCCGTTTTTATCTGGCATGGAATAGCTTGCTTTAACTTCCGAAGTTTTAGTGCCCACGCCGCCAGTGATGCCAACGCGCTAACCAAGGCATTAGCTTTTCTGGGGCATGTTGACGTTTCCAGACGCCAGCGACATATTTATTGCCTTCGGCCAGGGTTGGATAAATATGGATAGTCCCCAGGATTTTATTTAAGCCTAAGTTATACCGCATGGCTAATACAAATTCTGGGAGTAAATCACCTGCGTGCTCTGCGACAATAGTTACTCCGAGAATTTTATCTTTACCGGGCACGGTGAGTACTTTCAACCACCCCTGGGCAACGCCATCTGCCAGCGCGCGATCTAAATCATCTAACTGATAAGTACTAATTTCATAAGCAATACCTTGTGCCTGTGCCTCCTGTTCATTCAAACCTACGCGCGCTACTTCAGGATCGATAAAGGTAGACCATGGAATGACGCGGTAATCGGTTTGCCATAATTTAAATGCTCCAAATAAGGCATTGACTGCAGCATACCACGCTTGATGTGCGGCCGTATGCGTAAATTGAAACGGTCCCGCGACATCCCCACAGGCAAAAATATTGGGAAAATTAGTTTGCTGACACCCATTTGTCTGCACTGTATGGGTGGGCGACAGCTGCACACCCAACTCCTCGAGCCCATAGCCTTGGGTATTTGCCACCCGGCCTAAAGCAATTAATACCTGATCAAAAGCAATACTAACTTCCTGCCCGAGATGTTCGGCGACTAAGATTTTTTGTCCAGCTACTGGCTTAAATTCTTTGGCAACATGCTGTAATTGCACGTCA
The DNA here is from genome assembly GCA_005779525.1 of Methylococcaceae bacterium. GTDB lineage: Bacteria > Pseudomonadota > Gammaproteobacteria > Methylococcales > Methylomonadaceae > SXIZ01. The sequence goes on along the minus strand of SXIZ01000118.1, from coordinate 1,464 downwards.
ATCCCTTCACTACGAAATTTTGCCAGCACCCAGGCACTGACTTCTGGATCTTCTTTGGTTAACAAACGCGGTGCCATATCGATTAAGGTCACTTGACTCCCCAATCGTGCAAAACACTGCGCCATTTCGCAACCTATCGGTCCACCGCCCAGGACCAATAAGCGCGGTGGGAGTTCGCGTAAACCCCACAGCGTATCGGAAGTCAAATAGCCTACGCTGTCTAATCCTGGGATTGGAGGCACCCACGGGCGAGCGCCCGCCGCGATAATAATGGCGCGACTACTGAGCGTTTTTACGCCGTCCGCCGTCGTGACCTGCACCTCCCAAGGAGACACTAGCTTGGCTTCACCAGAGATGACTTGCACCCCAAGCTCGGTGTAGCGCTCTACTGAGTCATGCGGCGCAACGCTTTTGATGACTGCCTGCACGCGCTGCATAATGTCTGCAAACTCAAATGTTGCTTGCGCGCTTTCAATCCCTAAATGCTTGGAACGTTTTAAGTCATAAAGCAATTTAGCCGAACGGATTAAGGCTTTCGATGGCACACAGCCGGTATTTAAACAATCCCCTCCCATGTGCTGTTTTTCAATTAACGTCACTTTGGCTTTGACTGCCGCAGCAATATAGGCACTGACCAGACCACCCGCCCCTGCGCCGATGACAATAAGATTATTATCAAAGTGTTTAGGTTTCTGCCAGCCCGCATAAATCTTATTAGCGCGCAGCTGCGCCACAATTTTTCTAGCGATCCAGGGAAAAATACCGAGTAACGCAAAAGCACCTAACAAGGTGGGCGTTAAGATGCCAGATAAAGAATGCAACTGTGCCAATTGGGTACCCGCATTGACGTAAACCAAAGTGCCTGCCAGCATGCCAACCTGACTGACTGCATAAAATGTACGCGTGGGTAAATTGCTTAAACCCATCGCGAGATTAATCATAAAAAATGGAAATAGCGGCACCAAGCGTAGCGTAAATAAATACCAAGCCCCATCTTGCGCTAAGCCTGCGTTAAGTAAAGGTAAACGCTGAGCGAAACGCGCCTGAACCGCGTCTCGAAATACATAGCGAGCTGCCAAAAATGCCAATGTGGCACCAATACTCGACGCAAAAGAGACGATTAAGGTCCCCCAAAATAGCCCAAATAATGCCCCGCCTGCTAAGGTGAGTATCGTCGCTCCCGGCAAAGACAAGCCAGTGACTGCAATGTATACCAAGGCATATACCATAACTGCCAGCATCGGCTGGGATTGGCGGAAAGCTAAAATCTCAGCGTGCTGTGCCTGCAAGTTTGCCAGCGTTAACAATCTGCCCCAATCAAATGCATAAAACATCGCCATAAATCCCAACATAACTAGGACCAGCTGAAAGCGCGTAACACTGGGTATTTTCATCTTGCTTATCCTAATCATGTTAAATTTAATAACCTCGTTCGCTCAGCCTTTTTAAACCATTAAGATTTCG
>SXIZ01000117.1 GCA_005779525.1 Methylococcaceae bacterium | reverse complement strand
TATCAAGACAGCAACGAAAAGTCCGAGTTATTGATTGCGCTCACCCGTTTTGAGGCCCTCTGCGGTTTTGGGCCCGTTGAGGATTCTGTTATTACCGGCGACGTTGATGACGTCGGCGCCAGCTTTCGCCACCCCCACAGCAATCGTACCAATACCTTCGGAAGATACCAGTTTAACTACTACGCGCACCCGCGCCGCCTTCGCGTCATGGATTAACTGGCCTAAGTCTTCGATCGAATAGGTGTCATGGTGCGGTGGCGGGCTGACGAGTTCTACGCGCGGCGTACCACCACGTAACGCGGCGATTTCGACCGAGACTTTCGCAGCGGGTAATTGTCCGCCTTCGCCCGGTTTCGCGCCTTGTCCAATTTTGATTTCGATTTCTTCTAAATTGGGATCAGCTAAATACCCCGCCCAAACGCCGAAACGTCCAGAAGCAAATTGTTTGATTTTGCTGGAACGTAGGGTGTTAAAACGGCTGGAATGCTCGCCACCTTCACCCGAGTTGCTCATTGCACCCACAATATTGGTGCCTTGCGCCACCGCTTCGTGCGCTTCGGCAATTAAAGCACCATGGCTCATCGCGCCTGAGGCGAACGTCGCAGTAATGGCATGTGCAGGTTGTACTTGTGACAGTACGATGGGTGCCCGGGCAGTACGGATTTTCGCTAAATAATTGCCCAAAATGCCAGAGGTGGCTTCCAGGGTAATGGTTAAAGCATTATCACTGATCGCCGTACTGAAGGCGTCACTATTAAAGCGGGCTTTAAAATGCGCCGCTAATTGCTCCAGCCGAGCGTTTTGACTATTACTGCCAAGGGTAATGCGAAAATTTTGTCCGTCAATGGCGGTAATATCCAATCCACGGATCAGGAAATTATTATTGCCCTGTAAGCACTGCTGTCCCAACAGTTGATCAAACTCTGCTTGGGTGTTGGCTGATGACACATCTACTGGAAAATCTAGAACATCTCGTAGGGCAGCGGGGCGTTGTGCCCGTTCTTCGTACAAGTTTTTAATAAAGCTGCGATAGGCGGGGGTGATCCCAAAATTATCGATTTGCTCAGGTGTGCGTTTGGTATAGCCAAAATCTAAATAGGCGGTATCGCTAGCTTCAGGTGCCGTGGTTTCAGGAATATAACGGATTGCTTCATCGGTCATATTGATATATTCACGCACCGCTGTATTGCCGAAACTGTGTCCAGCGCCATCTTGACGTTCTTTGAACAAGCCCAAAAATGGAATATCTTTTTCTTCTTTAACGCTTAACGCTTTGAAATGCCATTCGGCCGAGCTGGCCGCAACATCGGCAAAGCGAACACCGCCTACAGAAGCGTTAATATTCGGGAAGAAATGATTTAATTTTGGCTCGTCCGTATCGAGATAGTTGGATTCGAAAAATTCGCCGCCAATATAGCTTTCAGCGGTACATAGGCCCAATTTGCCCATGGTTTTCATTAGCGATTTTTCCACCGCTTTTTGGAAGTTGTAGAGCGCTTTTGCTTGCTGATCTGCAGGATATTGGCTGAGCACGCGGTTAAAAACACTCAGCGCGCAAATCGCAGAAGCACCAAATCCAAGAATGGTAGCAACATCATGCGGACTCGCGGCCTGACCAGTTTCCATAATAATGGAGGAATTAAAGCGTAAGCCTTGCGCTACCAAATGTTGGTTAGCAGCAGCAATCATCAATAATGCAGGGATGGCCGCATGGCTAGTGTCAATATTGCGATCCGATAAAATGATAATGCCAGTATTGGCGCGCGCGGCTTCGGCAATTTTAGTGCATACCTCAGCAATGGCTTGCTCTAATGCGTGTTCATTAGCAGAGGCATTTGCAAAATCAGGACGATACAACATGTCTAAGGTGATGGTTTTCACCGTCGTTTGCGCGCGGATTTGGGCAAGTTGCGTACATTGTAAAATCGGCGACTCAATGACCAGCTGCTTGCTGTTCTGCGGAGCAAAAGTCGGTTTTGCGCCTAAGGCAACACGTAAAGTCATGCCATCACTTTCGCGTATCGAGTCTAATGGTGGATTAGTGACTTGCGCAAAGCGTTGGCTAAAGTAGCGCGACATCCCACCTTCAGCACCCGATAAGGCATTAGGCGTGATGCCATAACCCATGGCAGAGACTTTTTCCAGACCGGAACTTAACATCGGGTCGAGTAAAAATCTAAAGCTCTCCTGATTTAAAGAATAAGCGGTATGCTGCTGGTCTATGCTAAAGGCGTGGCTGTTTTGAGGTAAGTCAGTTAACTCGATTTTGCTTAAATCACTTAAGTTAATCCGTCTTGCAGCCAGTAGCGCGGTATAGTCTTTTTCAGCTGCTAAACGTTCCATGACTTGGTGGCTGTCATAGGCTTGTTTGGTCGTGTGGTCAAAATATAGCATCCCACCCGCTTCGATGCGGCCGCGCATAAGCACGTCCTCTGCGGGGAAGTCGATTTGTCCAGCTTCCGACATTACCGCCAAATAGGTTTGAGTTTCTACTGAACGTAAAGGACGTAAACCTAAGCGGTCAAGACGCGCGCCAACACGAATACCATCATTAAAAATCAGCGCTGCAGGACCATCATTTTTTTCTTCGTACAAACTGAAGTATTCCAGCATTGCGCGGACTTGAGGTGACAGCGTCGTATCATTTTCCCAGGCAGGCGGCATCATGGCTAAGACCGCGGTCACAATGTCTAATTCGTCTTCGTTAATACGGCGGGTTAAGGTTTGATCCAAGCGTCCAGAGTCAGATTGGCCGCATGGAAAAACAATATGTTTGTTTTTTTGTCGTGCAATCGCGTTTTCGCTCAGACGATTTTTTTTATCGGTATTTAACTCGCCGTTATGTGCCATGTAGCGAAAGGGCTGTGCCATCATGGTCGCGGGAGCGGTATTCGTCGAGAAACGGGTATGGAAAAATAAGGTGCTGATGTGGTGATCCGCATCATACAAATCTTTGAAATACGGAATGACTTCATTAGAGTTTAAGCGACCTTTGTACACCAACGTGCGAGAACTCATGGAAAGTGGATAGAAGCCGCGTAGTTCTTCTAGCGCAAAACCTTCGGCTTCAATCGCCAGTAGGGCTTGCTGGATATGACGTTCAAAGGCTTCATGCGTAGCCGTGCGCAAACTTTCTGGACGTCCAAAAATAACTTGTTTGATTGGCAGTTGTGCTTTGACGGCAGCCGGATTTAAGCCGCTCGGATCAACCGGGACATCGCGCCATTGTATGATCGGCAATGCAAACGCTTGAAAGTGTTTGGTAACCAGTTTTACCGCATCAGAATCATGATGTTCGTGGTCTTCTGGGAAAAAGAAGTTGGCAACCCCAAATTCACCCAATTGCAAGTTAGCATTTTGCGTGATTTTACGGAAAAAATTGAGTGAAATATCGATATTGACGCCCGCGCCATCGCCTATGCCTTCGGCACTCATGCCGCCACGGTGTGGAATGGTACATAGTGCTTCGTGTGACTTTAACAATAAATCATGGGTTTGCAGGCTTTGCTTGTGGGTGATAAAGCCCACACCGCAGCTATCCTGTGATAAATCAGCGTCGTAAAGCATATGTATATTATTGTGCGTGCGAGAAATTGTGCTCATACCCATCCATCCCGATTCTTTCAAACTATATTAAATCACAGCTGTATAGTGTTTTTACAAAGCACATGATAGAGTCACACCATTAGGGTGAAGTTGTGTTTTGATAAAAATTTTTGTACAGCTGCTAAGTCGGCTTATAAATTTTCGATTAGTGAAACCTATCAATTGTATCATTATTCAGAAACTCTGTCATTTATACGCAATTCATTATACAGATACTATTTTGCTTAAGGGGAATCATGAACGAAAATTTTGATGTCATTATTGTCGGTGGCGGTATGGTGGGCGCTGCTTTGGCATGTAGTTTGGGAAATAGTCCGCTACGGGTCGCGGTAATTGAGCAATCCACACCAGAAGAGTTTAATGCTGAGCAACCTCATGATTTAAGAGTTTCTGCTTTAAGTATTGCTTCGCGCAAAATTATGGAGACCGTAGGAGCCTGGCAGGGTGTGGAGTCGCGGCGCTTGTGTCCGTTTCAACGTATGCGCGTCTGGGAAACGGCTGGCGATACTGAATTTTCGAGTGCGGCTATCGACTATCCCGAGCTAGGTTATATTGTGGAAAACCGGGTGACCCAATTAGCGTTTTTAGAGCGCTTACAAGCTTTTGATAATGTGGTGTTATTTTGTCCGGTGGGTATTAAAGCGATGCGCTATACGCCGGAGCAGTCATCTTCTGCGGGCACGGTAGAATTAAACGATGGTCGAATATTACAGGCTAAGTTGTTGGTTGCAGCAGATGGCGGGCAGTCGCGGGTAAGGCAGTTGGCAGGTATTGGAGTAAACAGTCGTGATTATCAACAGCATGCTTTAGTGATCTACGTTGAAACAGAATACCCGCAGCAAGATATCACTTGGCAACGCTTTGTCGCCAGTGGACCTCAGGCCTTTTTGCCTTTAACGGGTCATTTTGCTTCTTTGGTCTGGTATAACTCGGTCGACGAGGTTCGGCGTTTGCAGGCTTTGCCAGATGCGGAACTGTTAACGGAATTATATGCAGCATTTCCAGATACCTTGGGTCGTTTAACCGCAATACACGGTAAAGTGAGTTTTGCATTGAAATGCCAGCATGCGCAAAGCTATGTCAAAACTGGTGTGGCTTTGGTTGGGGATGCAGCGCATATGATTAACCCGTTGGCAGGGCAGGGAGTGAATATTGGTCTATTGGATGCCGCGGCTTTAGCTGAGGTGTTATTAACTGCAGAGCGTCAAGGCGAATCGATTCAGGAACTGCAAGTTTTAGAACGCTATGAAAAATTACGCCGCACTGAAAATCTGAAAATGATGACCGTTATGGATGCCTTTTATCATGTATTCAGCAATGATATTTTGCCGTTGAAGTTTATCCGCAATTTGGGACTGGGACTGGCAGAGCGTATTTTGCCTGCAAAAAATAAAATTATGCGTGCTGCCATGGGCTTAGAAGGTAAGTTACCCAAATTGGCGCGGGGCGAATCCATTTTATAATCTGTGCAACGCTTGATTTTTTGTACTTTCTGGATAAATTACAAATGTTCCTATTTAAAAAAATTAATGGTTTTTTTATGTAGTGGCGGGATTGAAACTGGCGTGCAACAAAATAAGTGAGGTGTGCTATGAAATTAAATTTGGCTGACAAAATAAGCAGTATGGATGATGATAAATTATTACCCTATTACTTTTTGGGGGTCATACTCTTGGGTATGTTGGTGATGTTTGTTATTTAATTGTTATCAACCCCATCGTCAGCTTGTTTGCGTTGGCGATGGGGTAGATGATTAGGAATTTGGTCTACAGGGAGTCACTGACCGTGCGGTGATAAAACGGCCATTTTTTAACATGTAAATGTTTGCGGATGGGAGTTTTAATCACAGAAACGCACAAAGCAATCGAAAATAAACACCAAACAGCTGAATATTCATTAGGATCGGTGGTGGTAATATCCGAAATTAATGGACCGATAATGTAATGAAACGTCACAAAGCGCCACGAACCATATAAGAATGGCATGCAAAATGACACTAATATGTAAGTTAAAGCGTGTAAACCCCAATTAAAATTAAATAACCATGTAATGGGGTCGGATAACAGTCCATTTAACGGCATTTGCCAAGCAATATGCCAAGAGCCAGAAACCGAGCAAACGCCGGGTCCGCAAAATCCCTCAATTCCGATATTACAGTTGCCTGCCCAAGCAAATGGATACATTTTGATTAGCATCGAAATAGTGCCGATCGCGCAAATGGTATAGACCGTGGTGCGTATTTTTAATTTAACGCTCTCTGGAATAAAGTACATGGCCACCATATTGACAAAAAATGGCTGGAAGGACACATGTAGATACCCCAGGAGCGTCAGTATCTGGTTGCTCGGATTGTCGCACAAGTCGATGTAGATATAAGTGACTGCTTGCAGTAACTCCATTAGGGCAAAATAAGTTAGGGGAATCCAAAGTTCTTTAGATTCTCCTTTGATCGCAACATAGGCGGCAGTGGCTAAACCCGCTGCTGCTAATACGCCTGATGCTTCTCCGCTCCAACACATAGATAATTCCTCAGTAAGTTCACCTGAATGGTGTTTATTTTTTTATGTTTTTGTATAGCTTACTAAATTTGCGTAGGGAGTCATTACAATGGCAAGCTGCCTTGGATAATGGATATGCGCAAACTCAGGGGCGGTATTTTACAAAGCAAATACCGCTAAAAAAACAATTTTTTTGGGTTAAGGCGTGGATAGTTAATGTGTACGCAGCTATTTTTGAGTAGTGCGCACGCATTAACTAGGTTATTTTGTGAATATACTCGTTAAAAGCATGCAAAAACAAAACAAGTAATTCGGTTTGGAAGGCTGTGTCGTACCGCAAACAGTTTGAGTCATAGATAAACATTTATGACGTGGAGTGGTTTGACACTTATAAATCCAGGGCGGCATTGTCGATATAAATTTCCACGCCAGCTTCCGGAGCAATTGCTGTTACGGGTAGCGCTTCACCTGCCTGCCATTGGTTTACAGCAGATTGCTTGCTTGCGCCTGTAACCATGAATATCAATCGCTGGGTTGTGCTCAATGTACGGGCGCTCAGTGAGATGCGCTCAGGCGGGGGTTTGGGGGAGTGAGTGACTACGTGCACGACTTCTTCAGCTTTGTGGGTATGTCCAGGAAATAAACTGGCGGTGTGCCCATCCTCTCCCATGCCTAATAACACCAGGTCAAAAGGTAGGAACGGTGTTATTTGTTGCTGATATTGCACTGCCGCGCTTTTAGGCTCTAATTCTGCAGCAATGGTAAAAATTTGGTTTGCCGGAATATCTACATGGTTTAGCCAAGCTTGTTGTGCCATCACGCTATTACGGTCTGGGTGATCAGGGGGTAAGCAACGTTCATCACCGTAAAAAATATACCACTTACTCCAGTCTACCTTATACTGGCTAAGGAGTTGATAGAGCATGGCAGGCGAAGAGCCGCCTGCGAGTACCATCTTAAAACGACCGCGTGTGCTGATCGCTTGCTCTGCCTGCAGCAAAATGTCATCACACACGGCCTGAGCAACCCGCTCAGGGGTTTCAAAATTAAACCAGTTATTTATTATTTGCATTCGGGTGTTAAGCTACTGCGCCAGTATTGGCTTTCTTTGTCAAATAGTCGGCTACTTTCAGCAGGTCCCCAAGAGCCAGCGGGGTAGGTGCTGATATGGTCGCGTTCAACGGCCCAAGTTTGTAAAATTGGATCCACAATACGCCATGCGTATTCTACTTCATCAAATCGCAAGAACAGTGAGCGATCACCTTTGAGTACGTCTAGCAGTAAGTTTTCGTAAGCATCGGTTGATTTTTCGTTGCCTTGGCGATAATTCGCATCTAGGCTACTGGTGCGGGTGCGCATTTCCAAGCCGGGTTCTTTCGCAGTCATTTCTATGCGTATGCATTCATCTGGTTGAATGCCTAATAACACCCAGTTTGGATTCAGTGTTTGAATCTGCGTGTCGTGAAATAAGTGTTGCGGCGGATGGCGGAAACAAATGGAAATAATTGACTGTGATTTGGTCATGCGTTTACCGGTACGTAGGTAAAACGGAATGCCGCGCCAGCGCCAGTTGTCAATATAGAGTTTGATGGCTGCATAGGTCTCGGTGACGCTATTTGCAGGGATGCCGTCTTCTTGAAGGTAGCCGTTGACCGATTTGCCGTGAATTTGTCCTGCAGCATATTGTGCTCTAAATGCGTGTGCGTGTACTGCTTCTTTAGGGATAGAGCGAATAGATTTTAGGACTTTGACTTTTTCATCGCGTAAGGATTCAGCTTCCATAGAGACGGGTGGTTCCATGGCGACTAAGGTCAATAATTGCAGTAAATGGCTTTGCACCATATCACGCAACGCGCCAGCGGTATCGTAGTAGCCACCGCGCGTGCTAATACCTAATTCTTCAGAGTGTGTGATTTGAATATGATCGATATAATTACGATTCCACAAGGGTTCCATCATTAAATTGGCGAAGCGGAACACTAAAACATTTTGTACGGTATCTTTGCCAAGGTAATGGTCGATGCGGTAGATTTGTTCTTCGGAAACATAGCGGCTAATGCGTTTTTGTAAAGCATTGGCGCTTTCGAGATCATAGCCGAAAGGTTTTTCAATAATAATACGGCGCCAACCTTGATCCTGTTTGAACAGTCCTTCGGCGCTCAAGTATCCAATGACTTCGCCAAATTCAGCGGGGCTGATGGATAAGTAAAATGCCATGTTTTTGGGATAATGATCTTGGCTGATCGTGGCGTTCAGTTCGCTATAGCATTCTGCTTTTAAAATGTCACCGCGGTGATAGGTTAATTTTGCGCTAAAACGTTGAAATACTTTTTCATCAAAATCTTGGCCGATTTTGGTTTTAATCATATCGCGAACTTCGCTAAGCCATTGCGCTTGATCCCAGTCGCGGCGGCCCAAGGCGACAATTCTGGTGCCTTCGGGCAGACGATTTTCGACATCCAGATGGTACAGTGCTGGCATCAGTTTGATGCGGGATAAATTTCCGGTGGCGCCAAAGATAATATAAGTACAGGGTTCGGCTTGCATAGTGAGCTCTGAAATGGTGGTCATAGATTAAGCCTCTTATGCTTACGGGCGCAAGAGGCTGCTAGGGTTCAGCTAAACCTTAAATATTGTAGTTGGTGGAAGAAATGTTGCCACCTTCCCCAGTCCAGTCGGTATGGAAAAATTTACCTGCGGGCTGGTCTATGCGCTCGTAAGTATGTGCGCCAAAATAATCGCGTTGTGCTTGCAATAAATTAGCAGGCAAACGGGCACTACGGTAGCCATCGAAGTAGGCAAGTGCGGCAGAAAACGCAGGTGTTGGTATGCCCAGTTCGATACCTGTGATAATCGCTTTGCGCCAGCCTGCATCAGCATCGGTAATGGCATCGGTAAAAAATTTATCCAATAATAAATTTTCTAAGTCAGGGCTGTTGACGTAGGCTTTTTTGATGTCATTTAAGAAACGGCTGCGGATGATGCAGCCGCCGCGCCACATTAACGCAATTTCGCCATAATCTAATTTCCAGCCAAATTCTTTAGCCGCTTCGCGCATTAAGCGAAAGCCTTGGGCATAAGAGATAATTTTTGAAGCAAATAGGGCATCTCCGACGGCATCAATCAGTGCTTGTTTATCGCCAGTGTATTTTGTTGTGGGTTGCGGTAAAACTTGCGCCGCACGCACACGCTCGGATTTTAATGCAGAAAGGCAACGCGCAAAAACTGATTCACCAATTAAGGTTAGAGGAATGCCTAAATCCAGCGCATTAGTCGCAGTCCATTTACCTGTGCCTTTTTGGCCTGCGGTATCTTGGATTTTATCTAATAATGCTGTGCCGTCGGTATCTTTATAATTAAAAATGTCAGCGGAGATTTCTACTAAATAAGAGCTGAGCTTTTCGGTGTTCCATTGTGCAAAAATTGTATGTAGTTCGTCGGCACTCAGTCCAAGGCCTTGAGAAAGTAACTGGTAAGCTTCGCAAATGATTTGCATATCGCCATATTCGATGCCGTTATG
>SXIZ01000116.1 GCA_005779525.1 Methylococcaceae bacterium | reverse complement strand
GGATGATGTAAAGCCCAATAACTTAATGTCCCCGTCTGGGTTTCTAGCACCGCGGTAACACCGATGTCTAAAGCAAGTGCGTTGGGGTAATCTGGTAATGCAGATGCGGGGAGTTCGAGCTCCAGTATAAGCGCCGCATGGTCGCGGTAGATTCGGCTGTGCGGGGCATCTGGAGTCGTCCAAGGTCGGCGTTCGCGGTAGGCGTCAAACGCATACGCCGCCCAAAGTCCTGACGGTGCTAAATTAAATTCGTGATAGCTGGGCTCGCCTTGGGCTGCGATAAAGGCTTCAACGCAGGTATGTTCCCATAAGCCATCTTTAGGCGCAGGCGTTGTCGGTAGTGGCAGCTTAACGGTTTCGAGTTCCCCAGTTACCTGATAGCGCAATAGCAAACCCTGCTCTGCAGTGGAGGTGACTGCACAACTAATGGCAATCTGTGGGGCCAGAGAGAGGTAATTAGGGTGGCAGATAAGTGGATGCATGACGTGAATTCTAGCTATTTATATACAGTGTAACGGAGACCCTAAGGGATTAATGCTGCATTTTATAATCTTTTAGTTAGCCCAAACGAATTTATTCAGAAGCTTTAAAGGGGGGTAAGCATTCACACCCAAGCAACAAATCGTATTCCTGTATCATCAAATCAAGCACAGCTTTTCGGTTTAGTTTAAAATCACCGCTTTTTTGTGTAGTCGCAGCAGTATTGCTTTTATGATAACGGATAACCAAGATATACTCATTTCCTTAACGACGCCACGTGACTATATTCGCTGGGCGGCAAGTCGATTTACCGAAGCGGAATTATTTTTCGGACATGGAACTTTGACTGCGCTGGATGATGCTGCGGCTTTGGTGTTACAAAGCTTGCATTTACCTCATGATTTTCCTGATTTCTATCTAGAAGCACATTTAACGCGGGCTGAGCGCGAAGAATTGTTAGCCAATATTTCTGAACGCTTAAGCACCCGTAAACCTACGGCGTATATTACCCATCATGCGCGTTTTGCGAACCTGCCTTTTTATGTGGATGAGCGGGTTTTAGTACCCCGTTCGCCACTGGCGGAAGTGATTCAGGAACATTTTACGCCGTGGGTAGACGCTGAGCAGGTGGAGCGGATACTTGATCTATGTACTGGCAGCGCGTGTATCGCTATCGCCTGTGCCTATGCATTTCCAGAGGCGCAAGTGGATGCCGTGGATATCTCTGCCGATGCTTTAGAAGTTGCGGCAATTAATGTGGGGCAACATGAGCTTGAAGGCCAAGTGCAGCTGTGGACCTCGGATTTATTTGACGTCCTGCCACCAGCGCGCTATGACATTATCGTGAGTAATCCCCCGTATGTCGCGCAAAGTGAATGGGAGCAACTTCCCCCAGAATTTCATGCGGAACCTGAATTAGGCTTTACCGCAGGGGCGACGGGTTTGGATATCGTGTTACGCATTTTGGTTAACGCGCGGGATTACCTAACTGAAACCGGGATTTTAGTGGTGGAAGTGGGCAGCAGTGCCGAAACCTTACAAGCGACCTTTCCAGAAGTGCCGTTTTACTGGTTGGATTTTGAGCGTGGTGGCGACGGCGTATTCTTACTGACGGCGGAACAAGTTAGTCAATATCATTCACTTTTCAAAGCGGCGGTATAGTATGTCAGGCAATACGATTGGAAAATTATTTACCGTAACGACTTTCGGTGAAAGTCATGGCCCGGCCTTAGGGGCTATCGTAGATGGCTGCCCTCCAGGCATGGAGCTGAGTGAAGCTGATTTACAAATTGATTTAGATCGGCGTAAACCGGGCACTTCAAGGCACACGACCCAACGGCGTGAAGCAGACGAAGTTAAAATTCTGTCGGGAGTGTTTGAAGGCAAGACTACGGGCACCCCGATTGGGCTCTTGATCGAAAACACCGACCAGCGCGCGAAAGATTATACCAATATCGCCGAAACCTTTCGCCCGGGGCATGCAGACTATACTTATCAGCAGAAATATGGTTTTAGGGACTATCGCGGGGGTGGACGATCGTCGGCACGAGAAACGGCTATGCGTGTCGCTGCGGGTGCCATTGCGAAAAAATATTTAAAACAAGTTGCGGGTATCAGTATCCGTGGCTATTTGGCGCAGTTAGGTCCCATCACTATCGACCCCTTAGATTGGGATGAAATTGATAATAATGCATTCTTTTGCCCGGATGCGAGCAAAGTTCCAGAATTAGAAGCGTATATGGATGCTCTGCGTAAAGCAGGCGAATCCATTGGGGCAAAAATCGTCGTGGTTGCCAGTAATGTCCCGCCCGGATTGGGGGAGCCGATTTTTGATCGGCTGGATGCTGAAATTGCCTATGCAATGATGAGCATCAACGCGGTAAAGGGCGTTGAAATTGGTGATGGTTTTGCCTGTATCAATGCCAAAGGTACGCAATTTCGTGACGAAATTACCCCAGACGGCTTTTTAAGTAACCATGCGGGCGGCATTTTAGGCGGCATTTCCAGCGGACAAAATATTATCGCCAGCATCGCTTTAAAGCCGACCTCCAGCTTACATTTGCCGGGCAGAAGTATCAATGTGCGCGGTGAAGCCATCGAGGTGGTCACCAAAGGTCGACACGATCCTTGTGTGGGTATCCGAGCCACTCCGATTGCCGAAGCGATGCTTGCTTTAGTGTTGATGGACCACTTGCTTAGACACCGTGCCCAGAATAGTGAGGTGCACTCTGGGCTACCGTTCTTAAAATAAACCTATCCTGTCATCGATTTACCCATGGAGATTACCTGATGAGCTATTACCAACATCACGGCTTTATATGCACCCATCAACGCGAAGAAAATAGACAATGTTGCGCAGGTTCTGGGAGTAAAGAGTTACTGGATTACGCGAAAGCACAGGCGAAAGCTTTAAATCTGATGGGTAAAGGCAAATGCCGCATCAATGCTTCCGGGTGCCTGGATCGCTGTGATACAGGCCCGATCATGGTCATTTACCCTGATGAAACGTGGTACCGCATCCAAACCAAAGCCGATGTAGATGAAGTTATCGTCGAGCATCTGCAGCAAGGTCGCGTTGTCGAGCGTTTAAAAATTTAATCTATAAGTGCGAATCGCACTGTCTCTGGCTTGCAATGCTAGAGACAAGTGTTCACCCTCCACCTTACCCTTAAAACCAAAGGAAACCATAAAATAATGAGTGATGAAGTTGATATTGCGGATGAAGTCGCAGAAACCATTCTGCAAGCGCAAATTGAAAAAGCACGTAGACAGCAAGATACCGTTCAAGCGACAGGCTTTTGCCTGTTTTGTGATGAGCCCATAGAAGAACCCGGTAGACGTTGGTGTAGCAGCGAATGCCGTGATGATTGGGAACTGGAACATAAAGACGATACCGTCTAAGTAGTACTGCTGATTATCTCGGATTTTCAGCGTTGGTGGCACGGTAGCTCAACTTCGCCTGTGCCACCTGTTACAAACTCTTCTTCAACCCCTCTGCGAATTTATCAGTAATCATCGTTCAATACTGCCGCTAGAGCAGCAAAACGGCAGGCTGTCTTTGCTAATTGAATCTAGCAATTAACGGTTATTGATTACCTGATAAATAAAATAGGCCACGGCGGCGCAGGCTAACAAGGCTAAAAAGTAAACCGTGTTTTTATTTTTTAGCCATAAAGCCTGCATTTCAGCTTTGCTGATATAAGTCCCTTGCCTGACAAATGGATAAAATTGTTGTTGCAAAGCCTCTCCAGAATACAAAAGTTGCATGCTTGAAAAAGTTAAAAAATTTTGACCATTTGTTAACATCTGATCACTGTAGCGCAGAGTTTCTCGTGGGAAAATTTGTGGTTTTCCCCATAACGGTTTAATGATTAAAAATGCTTCGGTTATCCCCGTTTTGCGCGTGACTAAGTTGAGATACTGACTTAAAAATACTAAATACATTATTAAACAGAATATTAGTGCAACCGGGATGGTGTTAGACTTTAATATCAAGGTCCCCAGCAACATAACCATCGCTAAACTGGTCAAAATTTTTGACCATTGCCGCATTTTACTTGGCGTTAACCAATGAATTTGAGGATTACTTAAATCCAGAGGGTGTAAGACATCGGGCGTCGCGGGTTTATGGCTTGCCGCTAGTTTAAATTGTTGATAGAGCGCTAAGGCAAAGCCTATGATCAAGGCCACGATAAACGACGACGCAAAGTATTTTTCGAGCTGTTGATAGTGACGGTAGTTATTTTGTAGTTTGTTGAGTAAGGGTTGAATTGCCGCAGCATCGACTATACCTAGGTAATTACCTTCTAGATCCAGTTGGTAAATTTTATGTTGTGTGTAATCACTCACCCAAACTTGTTGGTCTAACAGCAATAAATCAAAGGGATCAGCCTGCTCCGGTAATTGCAGACGTTTTTGAAATTGACCTTGTGCGTCAAACACATAAATTCCGCCATTTTGCATGCCTTTACCCGAATTAATGACCCACTTGGAATTATTAACACTGAGAAACGCGGATGGCCAAATTTCACCTTGTTTTTTTGCTGGACCTTGGCGAGTATCAAGCTTTGCAGTGATTTCTCCAAATTTAGCCGCGTTCACCGCTAAAGTTAGGAGTTGGTGATGATTGGTATCGGCTATGACTAACTTCTGGGCGCTATAGGTAACCTGATTTGGAAACAGTAACCCAGTTTTTTCATCTAAAGCTGCGCCTGAATCTGAATACAGATACACTTTGTGCCGAGGCGTATCGGTGATAAATACCCGATCAGTTTCCTGGTCAATGCTAAGTGCAAAGGCATCGTCCAAATTTAGTGCGGGTTGGGTAAATGCTTTGCAAGAAAAGCTCGCTAAATGACAGCGAAATAAACCTAACTGCGCATCAGGCGACAGATGACTTTCCAGATTGGGTAAGCGGAAAAAATTGTCTAGATTATCGCCAATGCTGTGTTCGGTGGTATGACGCCGCAATAACAGGTCACCATTGCTAAAAAATGCAAAGGCAGAAACGCTATCCTGGTCCACACCTAAACGCAGTAAATCAATTTGTTGGATAAATTTTCCCTGTCGATCAAAGTTGAAAAGTTGGTCATGTAGTCGGATATAGACGCTGCCATCTGGATGTGGCGCCATAAAGGAAAAGCTCCGTACTGCTAGTTTGGCATTTTCTGCCCAGTACTGTCCGAATAATAAACCGCTAAAAATGCAAACGATTAACACAATAGTTGAAGGTTTAAGGTTTTGATGCATTGCTGAATGCTCTGTAGGAGAATTTAGAATATGAGCTAGAGCGTAACCTAAGCGGGGTGGTGAAGTCAAAATTTTTTCTAACGTATTAAGTCAGTAATTGTAGGGCGTTGGGATATAATGGCGACGGATTAAACGTGTTTAGATCAGTATTAAGCGCTTGCTTTTGTAACGTGTTTTGGGGGCAGAACCCGATTAAACAGTCTGAGCAATAACAATTACCTAAGGTAATCGCGTATGCAAACTCGTCTACTCCCGTCCTTAGGTTTTGTATTAAGCTGTAAATATTCCATGTACCCAGCTAAACTGAATTAACTTTACCTGACCTCATGGCTTAGAGGCTCATTGATGACGTACGTATTAAATTCATCTGCACGACTCACCTTAAACTTTGGTAGTACCAGCCACAGTGAAATTGAGCAATGCGAACACGCTATTTTGCTCAGTCCGATCAAGCCGCGGGCGCCATTGATTATCGCATTTGGTGCCTGGAATCAACATGGCCCTGGCCGATTTGAGTGGTGGGGGGTGCTGCAGCGAGTGTATCAGCTAACGGCGCCGTTCAATTTGATTTTAATCCGCGATAAACATAACAGTTGGTATCAACGCGGGATTGAGGAGTTGGGTGCTGATGCCACTGAAGTGGCCCATAGCTTACACGCCTTAATCCAGCAAATCGAACCGTCACAAGTGATCACCTTAGGGGCATCTATGGGCGCCTACGCCGCGATGTTATGGGGAGCATTATTGAAGGTGAATGCTGTGCTAGCCTTTGCACCGCTGGCAACGCTTGAGCCTGCAACCTTACGTGCATTAGGTGAATGGCGCTGGTTAAATGTTATGGATGCACTCGCCGCTAACCCACCGCGTATTCTGTTCAAAGATTTACCTGCCTTGCTCAACGCCACGACCAGCGCGACCGAATTTTATGTGCTGTATGGCCATGCGTTGGAATTTAATAAACCTAATCTCGATCCTAAACATGCTGAGTTACTGGGACAGGCGTCGAATGTGTATTTGCATTGTGTGTCCTTGGCGAGTCACGCTATCGCGTATCAGTTTAAGCAACATGGTATGTTAGAACCGCTGTTGTTAGAGTTGTTGGAGCGGAATTTTGCGCTGACTCCGCCGCAGGATTATGCGCGCTATACGCCAAGGCAACGTCGCCAAATACAGCTCAGTTGGCTGGCGCGGGCGCAATTTCTTCCCAGTATTCAGCTCGAAACGCGCTATTGGATCGCAGAAGAATTAAGTGCAGGCAAAACGCCCGCTGCAATTTTTAATGCATTAATCGCGGTAGGGTGGCCAGAGGATGTCATTTTAGAAGGTGTTTACAGCTCCCATTATTGGTGGCGGCAACGCCAGTCTGAAGGTGGTTTGTAAGTTTCAAGCTTTAGAAACAAGCGGACGGCGGACCGCGAAGACATCAATTTTCGAGGCCTGCAGGCGGTAGCGAGTTGCTGGAGGTGATACAAATCTATATTTGCCTGACATTGAATAACAAGTCCAGCGCTTTTAAGCTGGCCCTTGGACAGTGATGCTCGCGGTATAATGCTGTTTTGGTCATTTTAAGCATGCATCAGTATGACAACCCTAACCCCCGATCCAGCACTCTATGAACTTTTTGCGGAGATTGATGCGCGGGTGCAAAACATCCGTAGTCAGCAAACACAATGGCCATGTCGTCGAGGCTGTGACCTTTGTTGTCATCGACTTGCCGATATTCCCCGGCTCACGCGTGCAGAATGGGAGACGTTACGCATCGGGCTAGCAGCATTGCCCACAGAACAGTTTGCTAAAATTCGGCTAAAGCTTGAGGCAATCAGTCTACAAACTACACGTCCTATCGTCTGTCCAATGTTAGATCAAGCACTCGGGGCTTGTCGGGTGTATGCGCATAGACCCATTGCTTGTCGCACCTATGGCTTCTATGTGCAGCGTGAGCTGGGTTTGTATTGTCAAGAGATCGAAATGCGCGTTGTGCAGGGAGATTATGCTGCGGTGATCTGGGGCAACCAAGACGCGGTTGAGCAACGGCTTAAAAGCTTAGGCGAAAAGCGTGAATTGACGGCGTGGTTTGCGGACTGGGTTGGGCCAGCTCAAAGTTAATGTAGCGACCTGCATTAACTTGGGCGCTGCATCCCAAGTTAATGCCTGCGAAGCTGTAGTTTAGTGAGCTTTCACACTGGGCATATACATTTGCGCGATTAAGCGCACTGCAAGCGTCATTAAGGTTTGGGTCAGCTGCGTAGCTGGGACGCGTGCAGGACTTTCGGCGGCAAAGTCATCTATGGTTTCCAACAGAATTTTGAGCAATGCAGGTTGCGGATTGTCGCCTTCCACGCGTGCTTGCATGCGCTTTTGTAATTGCGCTTTAATCTTGGGGTCTACGTTTTGCCCATTGAGTAAGCTGTGCAGCTCGGTTTCTAGCAACATCGATTGATTCGCCAGCCAGTTGGGATCCAACGGTGAACTTGGGAGCGGGCCGAAAGCTTTTTGGAATATGCACAGTACATCAAAGCATAGATCCATAAACAAATACGCCATATTTTGTTCTTGGGAGGCGATGATGCTGGGAAATATTTCCAGTAGGGTTTGCGCTAATGCAGGTTGTGTCTGCTGGAATTGCTGCAGCATTTCTCTGCCAGTGTGCTCATCAATACTTTTGGCGTAACTGATTGCTTGATAGAGTTCGTTATCAATAAGTGGATGCATAATTAACGGAAAATTAAAAATAAAGGTTAAAAGCGCATAGGGTTAGAGCGTATAGGGCTTTTTAGGGCATTAAATACGCTGTTCTTCCGGTGGCTTTAGGGTTTTAAACGCACGGTACAACAATAGATCGTAAACTATTTTTACGCCGCCAGCGATCAAAAATGGCGCGCTAATCAGCGTGGGTGATGTCAATAACAGGCCGCTGATCACCGGAGCGATGGCTGCACCAACTGAGCGTGCAATCGTGGTAATCCCAGAGGCGGCAGAACGTTCATCGGCAGCAACAATGGCCATGGTGTAGGATTGGCGTGTCGGCACATCCATTTGCGAAATACTAAAACGCACTAATAACAGCGCAATAGCCCAGCTAAGGTTTGGCATGAACGGGACGAGGCAGAGCAAAATGTTCGAGGGAATGTGCGTGAAGACCATCGTATTGATTAAGCCAAATCGTGCCGCTATTCGGCTTGCGAAGAGTGCTGAAATTCCGGCCAGGATATTGGCGGCAAAAAATATCCAGCCCAAGATGGCGACGGGCACGTCATATTTGAGTTGGAACCAATAGGCGACTAGGCTTTGCACCACAAAGCCACCTGCAAAAGCATCTAAGGCAAATAATACACTGAGATGCAGCACCGTCTTTTTGGAGCGATGCAAGCCTAAAGTTCGGGGGATGGAGGTGTTGCTCACTGGGGTTTCGATACGTCTGGATAAGCAACTAAAAAGCAAGGTAAGCAACAACCCCGTCGCGATATATGCAATTAGTACCCCGCGGTAGGAATCCAGTACCGAATAGCCCAGACTTTGTAAATACAGCGGTAACACTCCCCCGAGCAAGCTGCCACTGGCAGTGGCGAACGAGCCCACCAAGTTGTACCACGCAAATACTTGGGTGCGTTGTTTGTCCGGGAGTAATTGCGCGAGCGCTGCCTGTTCAATGGCTAAAAACGGTCCGATTTCATTCCCGCTAGGACTGATCACGCCCACAATCGCGGCTAACACCAATAATGCAAAATTGTTGGTTTGTATAAAAACCGCTCCCGCAAACATCAGCAAGATTGCCCCTAAAATCAAGGTCTGGCGTCGACCAAAACGGTCGGCATGGGTGGTCAGTACCAATGAAATCAAGGCATCCCCGCACAAGGTTAAGCTGAGTAACAGGCCGACTTCAGCGATGCCCAAACCGATTTGTATGAGGTAAATGCTCAAGATAACCGATAAAAAGCCATAGGCAAATAAACGGCTCAGGCGAGCGGTGAATAAAAGCAGTAGATCCGTGTTGGCGGTAAGCAAAGTGTAAGTTTTGACCGTAGCTTAAGAGTGAGGGTATGGCAGCGCACGACAAACACAATGCTTAGCGTGTGCTTATTCTAGTCTAGTCGTTGGGGTTTGCGTCAGACACTTAGGAGAAAATTATCGCCCTGGCACAGCTTGCATAGCAATAAAACGGTACAATAATCGCTGAGCGAAACAATAGCGCTTAGGGGTTTACCCAAGGCAGCATCAGCATAGGATTTTTTATGAGTAATGTATTTAGTTTTACGGGGACAGTAGGTCGCGATGCCGAGGTCAGGGCGACCCCCTCGGGGCAAACGGTGTTAAATGTCACGGTAGCCAATAATATTGGTTTTGGTGATCGTCAGCAAACCCTCTGGGTGCGCGTGGCGTTGTGGGGCAAACGGGCAGAAGGGCAGTTAGGGCAATATTTAAAAAAAGGTCAGCAGGTATTTGTTTCGGGTGAGCTATCCATGCGCGAATATCAAGCTGCAGATGGTAGTGTGAAATCAGCCTTGGAGTTGAATGCGAATATTATTGATTTGGTCGGTAGACGCAATGATGCTGGAGTGCCTGCGATGGCTGGAGGTTATCAAGCAGCTCCCGCGGCCCCAGCGAATACCAGTTACGCTGTCGATAATTTTGCGGATTATGACGACAATATTCCGTTCTGATGCGCCACGAGTGACGATTGCAGAGCATGGGCACCGAGTATATCGGTGCTCTTAAGCTCGACTTGACCTAGGCAGGCTTTCAACTTGGGTTTAGACCAACACCATATTATCGCGATGAATTAATTCGTCATCGTCTGCGTAGCCTAAAATGGCTTCAAAATCGGAACTGGATTTGCCCAAAATTAACGCAGTTTCCCGGTTGTTGTAATTAATCAAGCCGCGTGCAATTTCTTGTCCGTGAGCATCGACACAGGCAACTAACTCACCACGCTCAAAATTACCTTCAACCTGTTTTACACCGACGGCTAACAAGCTTTTACCGGCGCTGACTAACATGCCGACCGCTCCAGCATCTAAAACTAAGCGTCCCTTAAGTTGCAATTGTCCTGCAAGCCAGCGTTTGCGAGCGAGTAACGGGCCGACATCAGGTACTAAATACGTGCCTAAATTTTCCCCGGCAATCACCGAATTCAGGACATTATCTACCGCACCTGCGGCAATTACGGTAGCTGCGCCTGAGCGTGCTGCGAGTCTTGCCGCGCGCACTTTGGTGTACATGCCGCCACGTCCTAGTCCGCTGCGGCTTTCACCTGCAACTTCATCGAGTAAGTTGTCGTTAACGCTGATTTCGGTAATTAATTTGGCATCGGGATTAAGACTGGGATCGCCCGTAAATAGTCCATGTTGGTCAGTC
>SXIZ01000115.1 GCA_005779525.1 Methylococcaceae bacterium | reverse complement strand
TATTATTGCTGACACCCCAGGCCACGAACAATACACCCGTAATATGGCAACGGGTGCCTCTAGCTGTGATTTGGCGGTTATTTTGATTGATGCACGTTTTGGCGTGCAAACCCAAACCAAACGCCACAGCTTTATTGCGTCGTTATTAGGTATTCGTCATATCATCGTGGCCGTGAATAAAATGGATTTGGTTGAGTACAGTGAAGCCACCTTTAACGCAATCCGCGCAGATTACTTGGCATTTGTAGCAACCCTGGATTTACATGATATCCGCTTTATCCCGATGTCAGCGTTAGATGGTGACAATGTCGTCAATCCCAGTCAATTTATGCCGTGGTTTACCGGGCAACCGCTGATGGAAACGCTGAATACCATCGAAATTGCAAGTGACCGTAACTTTACTGATGCCCGCTTCCCGGTACAGTATGTCAATCGCCCAAATTTAGATTTCCGCGGTTTTTGTGGCACAGTTGCCAGTGGTATTTTCCAAAAAGGCGATAGCATTACCGCGCTCCCCTCTGGCAAAAGCAGTAAAATCAAAACCATTGTCACTTATGACGGTGAATTACAACAGGCCTTTGCCCCGATGGCTGTCACCTTGACGCTAGAGGATGAAATTGATGTCAGTCGCGGCGATATGCTCATTGGTAAACAAAGCCGCGCCCCATTAGTCGATGATAAATTTAAAGCCAGTATCGTTTGGATGGCTGAGCAAGCATTGACCCCCGGTAAACAATACTTAATCAAATTAGCCACGCGTACCGTGCCGGGATCGGTATCGATCATCCATCATCGTATTGATGTCAACACCTTGGATCATCATGATGCCAATGCCCTGAAATTAAATGAAATCGGCCATTGTACCGTCAGCGTTAATGCCCCGATTGTGTTTGATACCTACCAACAAATTAAGGGTACAGGCGCTTTTATCGTGATTGACCGTTTAAGCAATATTACCGTTGGCGCGGGAATGATCACTGGCAGTGCAGATGCCAATCATTTACAAACCGTCAGCCCTGCAGACCGTGCCGCTCGCTATGGACAAACGCCTTGCAGCTTGAATTTAGTAGGCGAAAACGCCGCGACCGACGCCTACTTATTAGAAAGAAAATTGTTTGATAATGGTCACGCGTGTAGCGTACTCGAAACCCAAATCGAGGCTCTCGCCATTCAGGCCTTAGTGAATGCGGGTTTATTGTGTCTATGTGTTAACGCAGAAGCGGAATTGACTGCACACAGTTTTGATACCGATACATTGAGCTTAGATGAGATTTATTTACAACTCAAAACGGCAAATATCATCTATTAAGACTGTGGCTCACTAAAGTTGGAGAGTTTGCTAGAACAAACTCTCCAATTTAAATTTTATGCCGCCAGACGTGTTTGTATCACGGCAAGTAAATCTTGACAATCCGCGTCCACAATCTCAAACCCCAAACGTTCAGCGTAACGCTTTTCTTTGGGGGTAGGATCTTTCCGCAAAAACCAGCCCTTATGTTCATCTGCACCATAGATAATATCACTCATCACCATACGTTCTGAGTCACGGTTTAACGGTAAACCGAGCAGCAGATATTTTTTGCCTTTGCGGTACTCTTTGAGAAAATCAGGAATCGCAAAGCCACCCATTAATTCAGAAATATAATCCACATAATCCGCATCGGATGCGACGTAATTGGATTCCGGCAACGGTGTTCCCATCGGTTTGAACAAGATCGGTAAGCTCTGATTTACCTGCTGTTGTTCAATTTCAAAATAGTTTTGTCCATCATAATGGTAAATTTTAAAACGGTAATGATTACCAATAACACGCGCCAACCCAACGATTAAGGTATGCTCCTCGTCGGCATAACTTTCTTGCAGTTGCGTATCACGATTGATATCGACCACATACTGTGGGCGCCATTCCGCCAACCAATTATGTATGGAAGCTCGCGTCCATTTGGAGTCTTTATAGGTTTTGTCTAAAAACTGGCCCAGAAAATTGCGTCCACGTTTAAGTTCTTGGTTCATTGCAGCACGTGGAAATTCGTACATCAGTTTGGGCGCCATAGGTTTACCACCGTTCATGGCTAAAATTAAACTATTACTATCAGCAGGTATGGGTAAACCATTGAGCTTACTAACTGAATCAAACAATACACCAGGCCCTAAGTAAGGTACGACCTCGTTATTAAATAAGCCACTTAGGATCAGTTGAAATGCGGGATGGGACATGACTAGACTCCATTAGGTTAATGTTATCTAGTGCAAGCAAGAAACACTCCAAAAACTCTAAAAATACTTCAGCAAGCTGCAGGCCACGTCATTTCAGGGTGTAGCCTCAGTAAAATTAGAGAATGAGTGCGGAATATATCGGTATTTTTTGTAAGGTTTAGCACAACATACTGCGAACAACACAAGTCAACAACCTACATATACAAGATCCGGGCATAAATTCATACTTACACCCGAATCATGGACTGTTATTTATTTGCCCAATACATCATTTCGCGCACCTTCGGCAATGGCGGCGGCCTTGGCGATCAGTTCAGCTGGAACATTCAACTCTACCAGGGTCGCGCCTAGATGCTCCATAACCGCATCAAAATGCGAGTTATCTAAGCCCATTTTCACTAAACGTGCATGAGCATTACGCATATCGGCTCCCGTGTAATTGTTCGGTCCGCCAAATGCCATAGTGAAAAATGCTTTTTGTTTAGCGATCTGCTCTTCCATATTGGTTTTACTAAAAAAACGATTGATGCGATAGTCTTCCAAAACTTTTCTGTAAAACAGTTCTACGGCGGCATCGACAGCAGCTTGCCCACCAATTTCTTCAAATAACGTTACATTTGCAGTTTCTTCAGTCATAACACCCTTCCTCTAAGCGGTAAAAAATTTAAAATTATTGTTATACCCAGCGCGCGCATTGCTTGAACTCAAAGTATCTAGAAAACCATCACGCAATTTCCCAGCAAGACCCATTGCTTATAAAAAAGAAAAATTTGTGATCCAACGCTTGTTTGCGGCCAGAAATAATAGTTTAGGCCCGACACTATACTTTTGCAATATTTTTATTGCAAAAGTTAGCTTTAGTTTTTACACTTAACCCAGTTGCAAGTACTCGCCAATAATCGTTAAATATAGAGGGTTAGCATGAACCCAGACAGCGGCCCACGTCAGCAGCAGATTTTACAATTGCTGCTAGAAAATAAATCAGGCTTAAGCATAGAAGACTTAGCTTTGCGTCTAGCAATCTCGCGTAGCGCTACTCAACAGCATCTTGCTGTGTTAGAACGCAATTCACTTATCAAAGCCGATGGGCAAAATATGACCAAAGGGCGCCCTGCCCGTAACTATGTCCTCACCGACACGGGCTTAAATCAGTTTCCTAAACAATATTCCTGGTTTTCTAATATCATTTTAACTGCACTAAAAGACGAGCTAGGCCAAGCGGCCTTTGAGAAATTCATCGAAAACCTAGGCACACAACTGGGTCGCTCTTTAAGAGAACAGGCACAGCAGCAAAACTTAGAGCATGAGCTACTCAAAGCAATGCAAGCTCTGGGATACCAGGCCGAATCCTGTGATGACGGCATACAAGCCTATAATTGTGTTTATCATGACTTAGTCGCTCAACATCCTGAGCTCTGTGCCTTTGATCGAGCACTGATGACTAGCGTCTTGGGAGAACCCATAGAGCAAAAAGCCTGCATGCAACAAGGTGACTGCGCTTGTATTTTTCAGTTTAAGCATACTTGAACTTAGGGGATTAAACAGCTTTTAAATTTCTGACTATACTAGAGGGATAGATTTACTTTATCGGACATTACCATGTTTAACAATCTACGCATTTCTCATCGTCTCGTGATTATGGCAGCGTTCTCGGCTTCCGTATTTATCGGCTCAATCGTCATAGGTCTGGTGGGTTTACAACAAGGACGCGATGCATTAAAAACCGTGTATTTGGATAGAACTATCCCGTTATATGATTTAGGCCGTGTTAATGATTTGATGCAACATAACTATATTGAAACCTTGTTAGCTTTTCAACACAATCCAGACAGTAGTACCCACCTGCTGCACGAACATGCCATTAGTTTGCATATCAGCAATGTCCGCGAATCTAAAGCCAAAATTGACGAAATTTGGCAAAGTTACATGCAAACCTATCTCACTGAGGAAGAAAAAGTCCTAGCGGCAGATTTCACCCTTAAACGCAAAGTTTGGGTTGGCAAATTAATGGATACCCTCGAACAGCTTGAGCACAATAATTTTAATCCCACCGTGATCGCCAATTTTTTAAAAGCAGGCCGGGAAAGTCAAGAAGAAGCAAGCCAAGCAATGGATAAATTATTAGCCTTGCAAACTGCCGTCTCAAAATCAGAATATGAAAATGCGGAATCAAATTTTGCAACCACCAGTTTGATTTTTGGATTTTTATTTATAGGCTGGTGCATTGCCTCAAGTTTAATTTTTTACAGCACTATAAATCATATTAAAACTGCCTTGCATGAAACCAGTGAAGCCGTGGCCTCCATCGCGCAAGGCAATTTTATGCGCCCCGTGCCGAAATTAGCGCACGATGAATTGGGGGAACTGATGCAGCATATTGAAGCTATGCGCAACTCCTTGCAGCAACTCATTATTGCCGTGCGCCATGAAATCATTAACCTAACCAGCTCCGCCTCTGAGTTAAGCTATTCAGCCCAACATAGTTCACAAATCAGTAGTTCGCAGTCTCACACGGCCTCCACCATGGCTGCAGCCATCGAGGAGCTAAGCGCCTCTATTACTGAAGTTGAAAACCACGCCATTCATGCGGGCGAAATTACCCAAGCCTCCGCGAATCAATCGGAAAAAAGTAGCCGGATCATTAATGATGCAACTTCAGAATTAAACCGGATTGCAACTGCCGTCAATACCACTGCCAATACGATTCAAGAGTTGGAAGGTCTATCCGAACAAATTTCGAGCATTGTCAACGTTATTAAAAGTATTGCCGATCAAACTAACTTATTAGCGCTAAATGCTGCAATTGAAGCTGCGCGTGCTGGGGAACAAGGCCGAGGATTTTCAGTGGTAGCAGATGAAGTTAGAACGCTCGCCGGAAGAACTGCAAACTCCACGCAAGAAATCACCAGTATGATTCAACGTATCCAAATAGGCACACAACGTGCCGTGAAAGAAATGAATGAGAGCGTTGCACGCGTGAACGAGGGCGTCAGCTTAGCAAATTCCGCGGGGGAATCGGTCTCTGATATTCAGCATAATGGTCAGCAAGTCGTCGTCGTGGTTCAGGATATTAGTAGTGCCCTCAGAGAACAAACGCTAGCTACTAAAGAAATTTCAAAACGTGTAGAACAAATTGCAGGCGGTGCAGAACAAAATAGCGTCTCTGTCGCACAAACTGCGGTTGCCGCACAAAAATTAGAACATATTGCACAGCATTTAGGGGAGCTTACCAAACGCTTTAAAGTGGATTAAGGTTCTATTTACTCAGCCTCTAAGGCAACTTTGATAGCTTGATATTCTGGATATTTGGGCCGATAGAGATAGATAGCTAACCCGGACATGCCAAGTAAAATGCTAAGGCTATTGCGCCCATCCCCAAGGCAGTACAACATGACCCCCAACAAGGCATTGCTTTGCACTAAAGTCATGGAGACTATAATGGTGGTTTGATAACGCTGCTGTGCCGTGCGTACACCTGGCATAGTTTGATTTAGGCGTAACTGCATATGTCTGATTAAATTCGTCATGGGAAACCCAATGATAGCCAAAGCATAACAGACAGTGCGCACCAAAATTCTATCGCCTTCTTGCAGGCTATATTCAGTCTGAAATGTTGCCCCCCACATCAGTGCCACCGCAAGATAAACCCCAAGTAAGCATACAGCCAGCCCGGTAATCACCCAACAGCCCAACAGCTCATTTTTACGACTGAATTGATTCACCTCGAACTCCCTGTAAACGCTAAGCAATAAAAGATTTTGTGGAATTTAAGTAGTGCATAAGTATTTCCTAACGGGTGCAAAGGATTTACGATGCACTGCAGATACGCCTAACTGCTGCAGTTTTTGCAAATGTAATTGGGTGGGATAGGCTTTATGCACATTGAAACTATATCCAGGACATAAACAGTCCAAGGTCTGCATTTCGCGATCCCTTGCGACCTTGGCTATAATGGATGCCGCTGAAATTTCAGGAATTAACAAATCGCCTTTAACGATGGCCTGCGCTGCACAAGGCAATGAAGGCACTCGATTACCATCGACTAAAACTTGATCTGGGGAAAATGCTAATAAGGCAAATGCACGCTGCATCGCCAAAAGTGAGGCTTGTAAAATATTGATGCGATCAATTTCACTGGCTTCAGCGCGGCCTATAGACCAAAATAATGCCGACGCACGGATTTCCAGCGCCAGCTGTTCTCGGCGCATGGCCGTCAGTTTTTTAGAATCCGTTAAACCTGCAATGGGTTTGGCGGGATCTAACACTACCACCGCTGCTAGGACTGGGCCAGCAATACACCCGCGCCCCACCTCATCAATGCCTGCAATTAACACAGTACAACAAGGTTAGCGTAAGATGCCACGGGTTACATTGCGTAAAAAGCTGACCATAATGGATAATTCGGTACACTCACCTGCAATATCTTCCATTTCTTCAATAGCATCTTCCAAACGCGCATTCGATTTGTACAGAATTTTATAGGACTTACGAATTAAACGAATCGCTTCCGGCGAAATTCCATTACGCTCCATACCCACAGAATTGATGCCATGTGGTCGTGTAGGACTGCCGCCTACCATCACAAACGGCGGCACATCTTGGGTAATCGCACTCCCCATCGCAGCAAAACTAAATTGCCCAATTTGGGTAAACTGATGCACTAGGGTAAATCCCCCTAATGCCGCATGATTGCCTAAATGCACATGCCCTGCCAAAGATGCCCCATTAGCCATAATGACATGATTACCAATAATACAATCATGCGCCACATGGGTATAAGCCATAAAGAGATTATCACTACCAATCTGCGTGACCGAGCGGTCTTGCTTGGTGCCCCGGTGTAAAGTAGTAAACTCACGTATAGTGTTGCGATCCCCGATTTCTAAGCGGGTAATCTCATGCGCATATTTTTTATCTTGCGGATCTTCACCGATCGAGGCAAATTGATAAATGCGATTATCTTTACCGATGGTGGTTGGACCCTTGATGACCACATGCGAACCAATTACGGTCCCCGCACCGATCTTGACATGGGGCCCAATCACAGAAAATGGACCAACACTGACATCGTCAGCCAATTCCGCTTTTTTATCTACAATAGCTTTTGGATCAATCAAAATTATTCCACCGCAGCTGCGCAACGAATATCAGCACTGGCAACAAATTCACCATCAACTTCAGCGCGGCACTCAAAGGCCCAGATATTCTGCTTAGTTTTTACAAAGTTTGCTTGTAACATCAACTGATCTCCAGGCACCACAGGGCGTTTAAATTTTGCTTTATCAATTCCCACCAGATAGTAAATCATACCTTTACCTAAAACATCCGGTGCACTTTCAGAAGCCAACAAACCCGTAGCCTGAGCCAATGCTTCTAAGATCAAAACCCCCGGCATAATCGGTTTTTGCGGAAAATGCCCTTGAAAAAAAGGTTCATTATAAGTGACATTTTTAAGCCCGATCAATTTAACAAGCGGTTCGCATTCCACCACTCTATCAATTAATAAAAAAGGATATCGATGCGGCAAAAACTCTTGAATTTCTAAAATATCTAATTTAATTGACATAGGTTTAAGGATAATTTCACTCAATAATGAACTTCGATTTATTTAAAGTTACAAATAAACACGCAGACTCCGACCTAGCGTGACCGAAGCCTTGCATAACATTTACTACGATGAACGGTGTAAAGATAAATTCAGATTAGTATGAAGCATTTGCAACCTTACACACTAAAACCGCCACTATTCTTTAATTGCGTCCAATTTTTTCTGTACCTGTGCAGTCACATCGAGTTGATCTGCCGCAAAAATAACACCATCAGTCAACAACAAATCGAAGCCTTCTTCTTTCGCTAATTCGCGAATAGATTCAACGATACGGCGTTGTAATTTACCTAATTCTTCGTTACGACGTAAATTAAAATCTTCACTGAATTCTTGTTGCGCACGTTTAGCATCACGCTCTTTTGCGACCAGATCTTTCTCCAAATCGCGGCGTTGCGATTCGCTCATGACCGCTGCATCACGCGTAATTTTTTCTTGTAACGCCTGCAATTCTTTTTGCTGGGCAACCAGAGATTTATCACGGGGTGCAAACTCTTTTTCTAAACGCTTTTTCGCACTTTCAGCTTGGGGCGCTTTCTCTAATACTTTAGGCACATTCACAAAGCCAATTTTCAGCTCTGCCGCACAAATATTAGCGACTGCCATCAAACCCACAAATAACATTAATTGCTTTTTCATTGTTAAATCTATCTGCTCTTAAAAAGTACCCTGAGGTACGCTCCTTTTTCCTGTCAATAAAAAAACCGCTTTTATTACAGGCGTAAATTTCCCGACCATTCTCAGATTCATTCCAAAATAATGGCATCTGACGTTACCGGCAGATTATCCCGGGTAAAGCCTTGTCCGAAAATCGGCAGCGGCTAACTGTTAAAAAAATCAGAACGACCTTTAAAACCCTTGCCCAAAGGAAAACTGGAACCAACGGGTTCTATCATTTTTATACGAGTCAGGATCATTGGTGACCGCATTGATGGGTTGGGCAATACTCACCGCTAAGGCACCAAAAGGCGACAACCATTCTCCAGAGAGACCGGCAGAATACTTCAGCTTACCTACCCCAAAATTAGCGCTGACTGAACCCGCATCAATAAATGCACCTAAACGTACCGATTTTACTTCATCAACAAACGGCACTGGAAAAAATAATTCTGCGTTACCCACAATCTTGGTTGACCCACCAAAAGGATCACCTTTTTGATCGCGTGGACCCAAAGTATTGTCGAGAAAGCCTCTGACAGAACGCACCCCACCATTAAAGTAATGTTCAAAAAACGGTAAGTCTTCGGTTTTTCCATATCCATCGCCATAGGCAGCTTCACCACGCAACCTTAAGGTTAAGTCTTTAGCAATTGGGAAATAATGTTGATGATTATAATCAACTTTGTAATACAACAAATCACTGCCCGGCACAGTAGCCAAGGCAGTTAAACGCTGTTGCCCACCATCGTTAGGCATAATCAGCCGATTCAAGGTATCGTGCGACCAACCGACCGAAGCAGAAAGCGTATCAAACACATTATTACTATCTTGATTTTGATCGATAAAATTCAAAATCTCTTGCGAAGAGAGGGTCGACGGTTTCAATTTTGTACGTTTTAAATCTAAATTGAAGCGTAAACGATCAAATTCGTTTAACGGAATCCCAAAATTGATGCCGCCATAGATCACGTTAGTAAAATACTTTGAAATATTTGCCTGCGCAGCGTTGCGGGTACGATAGCCCATATCATAGCCAAAGCTGACACCGTCATTGGTAAAATACGGATTTAAAAACCCAAAACTATACTCAGTCGAAATATTGCTGTTATTAAAACCGACATTGACCCGTTTTCCAGAACCAAAAACGTTATCTTGCGAGACGTTGGCGTTAAACACAATCCCCTGCGTCTGCGAAAAGCCTACCCCAGCCATCAAGTTGCCTGCTGCTTTTTCGGTCACCGAGTAATTCACATCGATTTGATCAGCAGCACCCACCACTGCGGGAGTTTCGACGTTCACGGTATCAAAATAACCTAAACGCTCCAATCGCGTTTTAGAACGGTCAATTTGTGACGTAGATGCCCAACTTGACTCCATTTGCCGCATTTCACGACGTAGCACTTCATCGCGGGTTTTGGCATTACCCGTCATATTGACACGCCGCACATAGACCCGTTTACCTGGATCAACAAAAAAGGTCATATCGACTGTTTTGTGATGCACATTGATATCAGGCACCATATTGACGTTCGCAAAGGCATAGCCTTCATCGCCTAAGCGATCAGTAATTGCTTTTGAGGTTTCAGTGGCACTTTTACGCGAAAAAATCTCACCCGGGCCAATTTTAACCAACTTGACTAAATCTTCGGGATTGACAATCAAATTACCCGTCAGCTTCACTTTTTGCAGCACGAATAACTCGCCTTCCTTGATATTGATGGTGATATAAATCCCTTTTTTATCGGGCGTAATCGCCACTTGCGTAGAATCTATCGAAAAATTGATATAGCCTCGGTCTAAATAATAAGAACGCAAGCGCTCGAGATCGGCAGACAGTTTTTGTTTAGAATACTGATCGTCTTTAGTGTAAAAAGATAACAGGTTTGTAGTACTTAACTCAAACTCCCCCAATAACTTACTGGCCGGAAAGACAGTATTACCGACAATATTAATTTCTTGAATCTTAGCGGCTTGGCCTTCAGAAATCGTAATTTTGACATCGACGCGATTACGCGGAAGATCTTCAACATTGGTAGTTATTTTTAAACCATATTTACCATGGCTGAAGTATTGTCTGGTGAGTTCCTGCTCTACCTTATCCAAAATTTGGCTATTAAAGACCAAACCTTCGGTTAGGCCGATTTTTTTTAGGGCTTTGGTTAAATCATCTTTACTTAAATCTTTATTACCGTCGAAAGTCACTTTAGCGATGGTAGGTCGTTCGACCACATTAATCAATAATGTGCTCCCTTCGCGTTCGATGGTGACGTCCTTAAAAAAACCCGTTTTAAAAAGTGCACGAATCGCAGGTGCAACATCGGAATCAGAAAAGGTTTCCCCCACGTTGACGGGTAAATAGTCGTATACCGTACCTGCCGTAATTCTTTGCAAGCCGTTCACTTTGATGTTTTTGACTATGAAATCTTCAGCACTATTGACAGACGAAAAGCTAAGCAGTGATAGCAACAATAGTGGCTTTAACAAGGATGATCTCATGTAGTGGTCTCTAGATAACGTAGTTATATCTTTAAAATTATACCATAATCAAATTCTTAACGGACAACAGCGATTATGCTCGAGCCAGCGGGAATGCTATTACCTCTGCAATACTGGTACTGCCAGCAAGCAACATGATTATGCGGTCCAAACCTAACGCAATTCCAGCACACTCAGGAAGCCCCGCTGCCAGTGCGGCTAAAAATTTTTTATCTTTACACACTGCAGGTAAGCCCTGCTCTACCCGATAAGCTATTTCTTTATCAAAGCGCTGTTCTTGCTCAACAACATTATCCAACTCATAAAAGCCATTACCCAGCTCCACCCCCTGCCAAAAAACTTCAACCCGTTCGGCAACGCGATTATCCTGGGGATTAAGCTTTGCTAAGGAAGATTGACACTGCGGGTAGGCATATACCAAGGTGATACCCTGCTGACCCAGATGCGGTTGCACCTGATGACTAAATAAAAAATCCAGCCACAGAGCATGCTCTGCAGCACACAATCGAGGTGCATCGGTCAAGTGCTGCGTGATTGCATAGTGCGTGTAAGCATCTACATCAAACACCAACGCATCTAACCCCGTGTACTGCTCAAACACTGCTTGATAAGTTAATTGTTCACTGCGAAAACCAATATTTTTTAAGCAAAATAGTGCTGCAAACAATTCTGCAACTTCTTGCATCAGCTCAGCTAAACCAAAACCTACCCTATACCATTCCAGCAGCGTAAATTCTGGATTATGAAAACGGCCGTGCTCCCCATTACGAAAAGCTTTAGCGATTTGATAAATACTGCCACTGCCTGCTGCCAATAAGCGCTTCATGGCAAACTCTGGCGAAGTTTGTAAATACAACTGCTGCGGCGGAACAACACCAGCATAGCGGGTGGCAAAAAAATCTAATTGCGGATCGGTGCCTGTCGCACTGGCCAGTAGCGGAGTTTCGACTTCTAACACATGACGCTGAGCAAAAAATGCACGGATAGTTGCGAGCACTTCGGCTCGCAAATGTAATTTATCCAATGCACAGGCAGGCTGCCAATCACTAGTCACTATTCTTTGACGCGCGAAACATATTCACCCGTACGGGTATCCACTTTAATGACTTCGCCTGTTTGCACGAATAATGGCACCCGCACCACAGCGCCACTTTCTAATTTTGCAGGTTTTCCGCCGCCGCCTGAGGTATCACCACGTACACCTGGATCGGTTTCGGTGATAGCTAAAACAACGAAATTAGGGGGGGTCACCGCCAACGGCGCATCATTCCATAAAGTCACCACACACATATCTTGATCTTTTAACCAAATACGCACATCACCGACAGTTTTGTCATCAATTTGATATTGTTCATAAGTTTCAGGCACCATGAAATGACGGTATTCACCATCGTTATACAAATATTGCATTTCCACATCCACAACATCTGCACCTTCTAATGACTCACCTGATTTAAAGGTACGTTCAATCACCCGTCCGGTTTTTAAATTTCTAATTTTCACCCGGTTGAATGCTTGTCCCTTACCGGGCTTAACAAATTCATTTTCGATAATGGCACATGGATCATTATCCAACATGACCTTTAACCCGCCTCTAAATTCATTGGTACTATAAACTGCCATTGTTTCCTCGTTTGGAGCTTTATCAATTAAAAAATTTGGTCATTATAGTTGACGGGGCTTAAGAGACCAACAAAAAACCCGCAGATTCGCCAAAAATATCTTTTCTGGGTAGTGCTGCACACAAGTGATTTATTGGTACGAGGGGGCGTTATGAGAGATTAGCAAGGAATTACCGGCCCGGATGTCAGTGGCAGCTCACATCAGGTGGATGTGATCAGTCCAACAGTTTGCCCGCGT
The DNA here is from genome assembly GCA_005779525.1 of Methylococcaceae bacterium. Classification (GTDB taxonomy): domain Bacteria; phylum Pseudomonadota; class Gammaproteobacteria; order Methylococcales; family Methylomonadaceae; genus SXIZ01. The sequence goes on along the minus strand of SXIZ01000115.1, from coordinate 851 downwards.
AGCTCCGATTAGCGCTAGCGTAATCTGAACTACGCGCTATTCGCCATAGTTACCATCTTCCGAAAACTTCGCAATACCCGCCCAGGCCGATTGATATATTCCCAAACACACAAAGCAATGAAAGCTTGATTAAGCCCAATCCCAGGCGTTAGCCCGCCCAACTGTGTTTTACGGGATTCCAATGAATGTAATCGCAGTGCCTTTCAAAATCCCGGTCATCGCGGATTTGATGTTCCCAATAGCGTGATTGCCAGATCGTTTGCGCACGTTTGCGTTGTTGAGAGATCGACCCAAGCGATTTATAACGTTCGGCACAACGACGAGTAAAATAATTTTTGATGATATTCCAGCGCATCGGGCAATTTTGGTCACCGGGTGGGAAGGTCCAAATACAATGCGAATGGTTCGATAACAATACAAACGCATCAATTTTGAAGGGATGAGTATATTTGACGGCACGCAAAGCCGCGCGTAATAAATCGACATTTTCCGGTATGCACAAAAAATTTCGCCGACGAAACGTGACTACCGTAAAAAAATAAGTACCGCCCGGTGTTTGAGCGCAACGTTGCCCGACATGCAGATGCCAGATTATCACGAATGATAAACGTTACTAAAGATCTTTGTTACAACCAGCATCGTTATGTCGGGCATAAAAGCTTGCCCGACCTACCTAACTCTCTGGTCAATAACTACTATAGTTAATCTAATAGCCACGGGATTTGTTGGTGTAAACCTCCCCCCGCGGACAGACGATAGACCAAAAGCCCACTCATGTGGGCTTTTTTTGTTTTTAGGCTTTTTTCACTTTATCCCGCACCCGGTTTAAATCAATATCCCGGCGCTTCATC
>SXIZ01000114.1 GCA_005779525.1 Methylococcaceae bacterium | reverse complement strand
GCGATTGAGCAAAATCATGACGACAAAGGCATTATCTGGCCTGTGAATTTAGCCCCATTTCAAGTGGCCATCTGCCCAATGAATCTGCAAAAATCTGAACGCTTACAAGCTGCCACCGAAAGCCTGTATCAAGATCTTTTAAAAGCGGGCATAGAAGTATTATTGGATGATCGCAAAGTGCGCGCTGGCTTTATGTTTTCTGATATGGAATTAATCGGCATTCCACATCGCATCGTCATCAGTGATAAAGGTTTAGATGCGGGTACCGTCGAGTACAAAGCCCGAACTGGCACCGAATCGGAAGATATCGCCATCGCGGGTATTTTAGAATTTTTGCAGGCTAAATTAACAGCATAAATTGACTTAAACTCTGCCGGAGGATGCTCTATTTGCAACTCCGGCGGCTAAGGCGTAGCTTGAATTATTCAACGAGATGCAAGGTATTTCGGTGTAATAATTTATTGAACAAATAATTGAGTAAAATGCCTACTGCTAAGGCAATCCCACCTGTGACGACAATCACAGCAATTCTCAGAATATCAGCAATAAAACTTGCATATTCAAAATGCCACATTCCGGTATCATCAATCACGACCAATAGAGCAAACCATATAAACAAGCCCGCTACAGCGCTGATAATCCATGAAATGTACTTGCCTAAAGTTAAAATTAAACTATCTTCCATACGTCCCCCAGAGTCAGTGTAAAAAAAATGCGATAAAACCTGAAAGTTCAACAGAAACAGCCACTCACGGCTAACTACTTTCAGGCTACTTAAACAGTATTTATTAGCAGACATTCTGCCATGATGCTGGCAAATATCAAATAGTTAATGTAAAAACTGGGTTATTTAACGCAGTTTTGAATTTCAACACTGTAATTTCAACTGTTTCGCTTAAGCAGAAAAGTGTTGCTTCTACTCGACTAAATTTTTTTAATTCATTTTGAACCTTTTATGCATTTTCAGGAATTAACACATGTAGGCATATACCTACGATTATCTCCTTTAAACCAAATACAACTGAGGCGCTTACAATGAAAGTAAAATCACTTGCAATCCTGGCTTTAATCACGTCACCTATGTTAGCGCATGCCGTGGGCAACATTGACAACGGTAAAACTTTGGCGGCCAGTAAATGTGAAACCTGTCATGGTGCCTATGGTGTAAATACTGGAGCTCGACCAAATTTAGCGGGACAAAAAGAAGCTTATTTGGTGAGACAGTTGCAAGCATTCAAATCAGGCACACGCATCAATGCAACGATGCAAACCCAAGCCGCGGGTTTATCCGATCAAGATATAGAGGATTTAGCCGCTTATTTCGCAGGCAATAATGTCATTCCAAGTTATTCTGATAATGGGATTTTAAAACTTCCGTATGTCAGAGTCACAGACATACCTTTCCAAGCAGAATTGGAATACTCATCATCCAATTCGTTATTTAGCATTAAGAGTGCAACTAAACGGTAAGCACTGACGTTAGCAGTATATTTCCCATTCCCAAATCATAGCGACAGTAAACAACTTTCAATATGATGACAATAAAGAGTTAAATCCTTTATTGAATTAATGACTGGGTTTGCGCGCTTATCCTTTCTAAGGCAATTTCAATGTCGAAAGGCTAAGCTCGCAGTTCCAGCTGTCACTAAAAGCTGAATCACTCCACAAACAATTTATAAATTAGATTTTTCCCCCAACTCCATGGGACAATTGGAGCTTTAAATTTCCTGCTCAAACCTCAAGATACCTCATGCTTAACGTGATCTGGATAGGCTTTTTCTTTACTGCGTTTCTCTGCGCTATCTGCCAGTTTTGGTTTTTGGGTGAGCAGCAGATTTTTAGCATGATAATGAGTGCCTTATTCGAGAGTGCTAAATCAGCGTTTGAAATTGCTTTAGGCTTAACCGGGGTCTTGACCTTGTGGTTGGGAATTATGCGCATTGCTGAGCAAAGTGGCGCAATGCGCTTATTAACCCGCGGACTAAGCCCACTGCTGTCGCGTTTAATGCCAGAAGTGCCTAAGGATCACCCAGCATTAGGTGCGATGTTGATGAATTTATCGGCGAATGCTTTAGGATTGGATAATGCCGCCACCCCTTTGGGGATTAAGGCAATGCAGGAATTGCAAAGTTTGAATCCCTCTGCCGACACCGCCAGCAATGCCCAGATTTTATTCTTGGTACTGAATGCTTCCTCGGTGACCTTGTTTCCGATCAGTATTTTTACTTTTCGGGCACAAATGGGCGCAGCCCAGCCTACCGATGTGTTTATCCCAATTTTGCTAGCGACTTATGTTTCTACATTGGCAGGTTTTTTGGCGGTAGCCGTCGTACAGAGACTTCCGCTGTGGGACAAAGTGGTTTTGAGTTATTTACTCGGATTTAGTGCAGTCGTGGGTGGATTGGTTAGTTATTTTAGCGCCCTGCCCCAAGCTGAAATGTTGGCGCAATCGGCGTTACTGAGTAATTTTTTATTGTTCAGCTTAATTATCGGTTTTATTTGCGGGGCGGTTTATCAAGGTTTGGACGTATATGCCACCTTTATTGAGGGTGCTCGCGAGGGTTTTCAAACTGCGATTACCATTATTCCTTATTTGGTAGCGATGTTAACTGCGATTGCGGTATTTCGTGCCAGTGGCGCACTCACGTTAATCATTGATGGCCTCCGCTGGTTCAGCCAAATGTTTGGCTGGGACAGTCGCTTTATTGAAGCCTTGCCCACGGCGTTAATCAAGCCGTTTAGCGGTAGTGGTGCGCGGGCGATGATGTTGGATACCATGAAATTATACGGCCCAGATTCTTTCGCCGGGCATTTGGCCTGTATTATTCAAGGCAGTACTGAAACTACGTTTTATATTATTGCCGTGTATTTTGGCGCGGTCAAAATCAAATACATTCGCCACACCGCTGCCTGTGGCATAATAGCCGACTTTTTTGGTGTGGTTGCGGCCATTTTTATAACGTATTGGTTTTTTGGATAATGTTAGTTCATCTTAAAACTCTAGGCTGTCGCTTAAATGAGGCAGAATTAGAAACTTGGGCCCAGGCCTTTCAAACGGCTGGACATCAGATTACTCCTGATGTTGCGGCGGCACAGTTAGTGGTCATTAACTCCTGTGCGGTAACGCAAGATGCTGCCAAAAAATCCAAGCAATTGGTGCGCCGCGTGCATAGAGATAATCCGCAGGCTAAGCTGATTATGAGTGGCTGTTATGCGACGCTGAATACCGCAGAAGCAGAACAATTGTTGGGCGTAGATTTGGTGGTCAGCAATCAGGACAAGGGACAGTTGGTGGATAAGGCCCTACAGGAACTCAATCTCGCCAGTATGCCGAGCATGTCGACTGAACCAGGCGCGGTAGCGTTGTTTAGTCGTGGCCGCCAACGCGCATTTATCAAAGTTCAAGACGGCTGCCGCTATCGCTGTACCTTTTGCATCGTCACCATTGCGCGCGGTGAAGAACAAAGCCGTCCTCTACAAGCAATTATTGATGAGATTAATGCCCTGCATGCGCAAGGCATTCAAGAGGTAGTTTTAACGGGGGTGCATCTCGGAGGCTATGGTTCAGATTTGCAACTTAACTTAACGGACTTAATCCGCGCCGTGTTAGATCACACCGACATTCCGCGCTTGCGTTTAGGCTCCTTAGAGCCGTGGGAATTTAATGCTGAATTTTTTACGCTGTTTACCAACCCACGTTTAATGCCGCATTTACATTTGCCATTACAAAGTGGCTCGGATAGTGTGTTACGGCGGATGGCACGCCGCTGTAAAACCGAAGAGTTTAAACACATTGTGACTGCGTTGCGTAGTTTATACCCGGAATTTAATATCACGACCGATATTATCGTAGGCTTTCCCGGCGAAACTGAGAGCGAATGGCAAGAGAGTGTTGCCTTTATTGAAGCTCTCGGATTTGGGCATATGCATATTTTTAGCTATTCGCCACGGGCAGGTACGAAAGCTGCCACCTTACCTGAGCAAGTGCCCGAAAGCGTCAAAAAACAACGTAGCCAACAATTACATCTACTAGCGCAGCGCTTAAAACAGGATTTTTACCAGCAGCATATTGGTAAACAGTATCCGGTGCTGTGGGAAGGGAATGACCAAGGCGCTTTGACTGAAATTCCTCACAAACAGGTATTCGGTTATACACCCAATTATTTACGCGTGGCCTGTCAAACGGCGCAGCCTATCAGTAATCAGATTATTATGACGCGCTTACAGGGTGCTGGCGAGCAGCATTTAGTAGGTGATATTTAACGAAAAACTGCTCAAGAAGAACACCCTGAGCAGTCTCAGCAGAATTTTGGAGGTCGATTGCTTAGTGGAAAATTGCTTCGAAGGAATAGCCATTTGCTAGCAACATACCTTTTAAGCTTTTAAGCGCTTCCATCTGAATTTGACGCACTCGCTCGCGAGTCACCCCAATTTCTTGCGCCACATCTTCTAAGGTTGCAGAATCATGCCCACATAAGCCATAACGACGACACACTACCTCACGTTGTTTTTCAGGTAATTGAAAAATCCAGTAAGATAAATTGTGTTTGAGGGTATCTTCTTGAATGGAGTCGCCCACTGGCGAACTGTTTTCGTCACTCAGTGATTCGACCAAAGGCTTGTCAAATTCAATACCATAAGGCACATCGACAGAAACCACCCGCTCGTTCAAGCGCAACATTTTTTCAACTGCGCTGACGGGTTTGCTTAAATAAGCCGCAATATCTTCCGCACTGGGCTCGTGATCCATTTTTTGAGTTAGATGCCGCTGTGCTTTAAGGTAGACATTCATTTCTTTGACGATATGAATCGGTAAACGTATGGTACGTGTTTGATTCATGATGGCACGTTCGATAGTTTGCCGAATCCACCACGTCGCATAGGTCGAAAAACGAAAGCCACGATCGGGATCAAATTTTTCCACGGCACGAATTAATCCAAGATTACCCTCTTCGATCAAATCCAACAGCGGTAAACCACGATTCAAATAACGGCGTGAAATTTTGACCACTAAACGCAAATTACTTTCAATCATAATCTTACGCGCCTCAGCATCACCTTCTATGGCTTTTTTACCATAAAATTTTTCTTCGTCCGCCGTTAATAAATTGGATTTACTTAAGGCATTCAGATACACCCGTGTTGCGTCAAATTGACTATCGCCACCTGATTCAAGCTGCGCACTATCCTCAGAATGAGAATCATCAAGCAAGTCGACATCCAATTCTACATCAATTTCTAAATCAACATCGTCGTCCAGATCTAAACCTTCAGATAACACACTGTTTATCTCGTTACTCATTGATTCAATTAATTCTTCTTGCATGCTTTTCCCCAGCAGAAAATCTTACAGCACAGACCAGAAACAACCATTATTCTGGCAAGTATAACAATGGGTTAACTGACTTCCCATCTTTTCTGATTTCAAAATGTAACGCTGTTGCTCCAGAAGCAACTTTGCCACAAGACGCAATTTTTTGCCCCTGTTTAACTTTTTGCCCTTCTTTGACTAACAATGACTCATTATGCCCATAAGCACTTAGATAATGTTCACTATGCTTAATAATGACCAAGTTGCCATAAGCTTTCAAACCGTCACTACTGTATACTACTTCGCCGTCTGCAGCTGCCTGTATGGGATCTCCTAGCTGACAAGCGATATTAATACCTTTATTTCCTGTTCGGGCAAAACCTTTCAATATCGTACCATGTATCGGCCACTGCCAGAACAACTTTAAGTGTTTTTCCTTATCATTTGAAATTACAGGCTTTTCTAACGTCTGGATTGATTGTCCATTATTTTTTTGGGGAGGTTCCGCCACCACAGGCACGGCAAGACTAGTCACTTTGGGATCAAACAATCTTAGCTTCTGACCCAGGTGGATAGTATATGGCGCGGGGAGATTGTTCCATTCAGACAATTTCCAATAACCCAATCCTGTCCGGAATCCTATGGAATATAAAGTATCACCCTTTTGGACAACATAATACCCCCCATTTGTAGGAGTGTTTGGCGGCGTAGTTTTATCGGGCGGCTTGGGGTGAGAGGCGATTGGCTTTGATTTTTCAGGAGCTGGCGGTGGATTAGGCTTATAGTTAAGCGCGTTATCAAGATCAGCTTTATCCTGCACAGATTGTTCCGCACAGCCCGCAAGCACCAAAAAAATCAGCATGAAAATTAAAAATTTACCCTTTTGCATAATCTATTTCAGCACTTTTAGCAATAAATCTTTAGCTAGATTGATCTGCGACGCAAGGTAATCCGACCCCCCCCGGTCTGGATGCATTTTTTGCATAAGTTTTTTATGTGCTTGAATCACATCTTGTTTAGTCGCTTCTGAGGATAAACCCAGAATTTTATAGGCTTGGGTGACAGTCATACCAGAATTTTTGGCACTACGGGAATTCGTAAAGGTTTCAGAATCCACATTTTCAGACTCGGTATTGCTTGACGCTGTTTTTTTAAAACTACGCCAAAGCTGATGTAATTGGGGCGCGTAACGCATTAAAATGGGTAAGCTGCGTAACAAAAACGTGGTGACTACCCCTATTAATGCCAACACCCAGTTTAGATGTCCAGTCATACCTAAGAGAACTAACACGATGATCAGACAGGCTATTCCCAAACTTTTGAAATACTGTTTACGTTTTAATGGCGACAAAGACAAAAATTTACGTATCAACGCATATCCAGTCGCAATTAAAAAAAACAGTAAATAAATCCGAATCAATCCGGCCTCCACAAGCTAACGTCCGTGATTTCTTACAAAATCAGAACATAATACCTTAGAATAAAGCAACTCACCCCTACCTGTCTAAATTTTTATCTTGCTGATTCAGTTTCCCATTCCTGTACTCGGTTTTGCCGCCGCCAGTGGTACTGGTAAAACCACGCTGTTAACGCAAATCATCGCGCAACTAGCTGCGCAGCAGTTACGCGTGGGTTTAATTAAGCATAGTCATCACGCCTTTGAGATTGATCAACCGGGCAAAGATAGCTATAGACTGCATCATGCAGGCGCCAGCAGTACGCTCTTGGTTTCGCCATTTCGGCGAGCGCTGATCTCTGAAAGCACCCCCCCGCACGAACCCAGTCTGGTGGAACAACTACACTATTTAGCCCTCGAAAACTTGGATTTGATTCTCGTCGAAGGCTTTAAACACGAAAATATCTGTAAAATCGAATTACATCGCAGCGAATTACACCAACCTTTTCTCTATTTAACCGATAGCAATATTATTGCAGTTGCCAGCAATGCGGTTCTGGCTTTACCCGCAAAGTTGACGCTATTAGACATTAATCAACCCAAACAGTGTGCTGCATTTATTCAGCAATGGGCACACTTAACCTCTTAATTCTTTATGACACTTGATACCTGCACCCCAGACGCCAAACAATTACTGGATATTAACGCTGCACTCGCAAGCATTTGCCAAACCACCGCCTGTATAAACACTTCAGAGACCGTAAAGTTATCCGAGGCCCTAGGGCGAATAGTCTCTGCTGAGATCTTAGCGCCGCTAGATTTACCGATTGCGCGTAATTCTGCTATGGACGGCTATGCATTTCGTAGTGCGGATGTTATTGCTGGAGAACCCACCACACTCAAATTGGTAGGGACTTCGTGGGCGGGTCAACCTTTTGTCGGCGCAGTGAATGCCGGGGAATGTGTACGCATTTTTACAGGAGCGGTCTTGCCACCTGAGACCGATAGCGTTGCCATACAAGAGGAGGTAGCAGCCTCCGCGCAACAAGTACAGCTACCGGCACAGATTGAAGTGCATAAAAATGTGCGTGAAATTGGGGAAGATCTGCGACAAGGACAACGTTTACTCAGTCAAGGTAAATGTCTTAATGCCGCCGACTTAGGTTTACTCGCAGCCAGCGGCATTCAACAATTACCAGTGTATCGACGTTTACATATCGGTTTCAGCTCCACAGGTGATGAATTAATACCTGTAGGACAGCCGTTGGCCCCGGGACAGATTTATGACAGCAATCGTTATATGCTGCAGGCCTTATTACAAAACCCTGCATATCAGGTCACGGATTTAGGGATTATTCCCGATAACCCCGAGCAACTGCGGAATACTCTGCTACCAGCAGCACAGCAATTGGATGTCATTATCAGTACTGGCGGAGTTTCAGTGGGTGCTGCAGATCATGTCAAAGATATATTAACTGAAATTGGCAGTATGCATTTTTGGAAACTCGCCATCAAACCGGGTAAACCCTTGGCCTTTGGCAAGATTCAAGACTGCGTGTTTTTTGGACTGCCAGGAAATCCAGCTGCCGTATTAACCACCTACCAACAAATTGTCAGTCCCGCACTGCAACATTTAAGTGGCAGTCAGCCCGCTAAACCCTTACGCTTAGCCATGCGCTGTACGCAGGCGATCAAAAAATCTCCTGGACGGCAAGAATTTATTCGTGGTTTGCTGCTGCAGGACGCGGAGGGTGAATTACAAGTTGCCCCCATCGGAATGCGCGGTTCGCACATTATGAGCAGTTCCAGTCTCGCCAACTGCTATATCGTGCTAGCGGCAGACAGCTCAGGCGTGCAGCAAAATGATATGGTCTGGGTGGAACCGTTTAGCAATCGCCTTTAACGTCACAGCGCTGTTGCTTTGCTAGGGATTAACCCGGTATCTGCATATATTGCAAAGCAACTGTCCTAAAGGAATACGCCCCCAACGCCAGCAGTAAAACCGCGCAAGTCCATAAAAGCCCTCGAGTTTGCCGCGTATGTAAGGGCATAATTTTCCAGCTAAAGGTCATGATTATGGGAATCAATGGAAAAATATAGCGCCCTTGCGGTTGAAAATCATACAACCAAGAATATAAAAAGCCGATCAGCAACGCGCCAAAACTAAAAACGGCGGTCAAAGCAAGCAAGGACCAATATTTCAAGCTGGCGTTTCGCGCTACAACATAACCTAAAATACCTAACACCGTAAGCAACAGGATTTTTTCGACGTTGTAGTACCATTCAGGGGAGTATTCCGCAAATTCATTACCATAAGTCCCAACAAAACTTTTAAAGGTCAACGTATGCCAATCCCAACGGGAATTAAATAAATCAGTCGCGGGTATGCCTTTTTGTTGTAAACGTAGACTAAAGAAGCCCTCAGACGTACCCGCTACCGAAGGCTTAAAGGCCTCATCCGCAATCGCTTCGGTAAATGCGGTTTTTTGCGCTTGTTTATCCCAACCGTTGATTTGAATATCCAGCGCTTTGCGCGCCCCGAAGATAGCCGTGGCTATGCATAACATGATCAGGCATTTTTGCACAAAACACTTAGGCGATGACGTTTCAAATAGTCCTTGCCAAATAAGTAGCGCGCCCACAAATAAAATAAATATTAAATAATTGGTTAATTCAATACTCAAGATACCCAGCAACACCCCTGCAGGAATAGCGTAGTACCAAACCCCAGTGGGTTTTGAATCCGCTAAATAGCGTTGTAAATAACTGCGCTGCTCAGCCCATTGCCACGCCAGTAACAGCGCAATCACCAATGCAAAAGCATCTCGATTCGTATAGGCAAACAAATACCACGTTTGTGGCAGACATAATAGCGGCACTAAAAACAACGCAAAATGCGGTTTACGCGTGCCCAAGGCTAAGAGCATTAGTAACAGGCCATTAAATAATCTACAACTAAAAACAGTATCCTCTAAAAAGAGATCTAGCAATAATTTGAATTTACCCATGATGAAGTAGCTGATCCCTAAGTCATCTAAACGGGAGATGCCCCAGGGAAATTGATAGGTACTCATGCTACGCCCATCACCAATCACCGGAAAATCTGAATATTGAGTAAAATAATCTAATGAATCAATATGCGCTTTTTCATCGGGATGATGATCATATTCTGATAACCACGCTAATTGCAGCACCATCAAAACAACTAATGCTAACCCTGTACGCACGCCAATCATGGCCAAGCTCGGCATATAGTTAGGCCACGTGCGGGCGGCAAAATTGAGACTTGCAAACACCGCGATAAAACAAGCTATAAATTGCGCGTAAAATACCCCGCTATAGCTGGTTTTGAAGGCCTGCGGGTCTAGGATAATTTCAAAAAACTCGGTATTTTTGGTGGTGCTGAAAATTAATTGCTGATTTTCAATGGTTAACTTTTCGGAAGTTGCTGCATTAGTGGTTTTGTCTTTTTTGACTAAATCTACCGCGTAAAAATGATTCTCGGCATTCAGGACGATGGGTAAATATCCAGGTTCGAAAATTGC
>SXIZ01000113.1 GCA_005779525.1 Methylococcaceae bacterium | reverse complement strand
CAGTCGAAAGTACGAGAAACTTTAATAGCTTCTGCACGTGACCGTACAGCTGATTGAGATGCGCTCATTGGCTTACCTCCTAAAAATTAAAATTATATTTTTTATGTTTTCTATTCTCTACTCAGTTGTGCAAAGCTATTAATAACTCTGCACAACCTTAGGAGATAGATTTTTTTAATTGAAGCAGATTAGCTTATGCTAAATCTTTTTTCAATAATTTGCCGATTGCAGCTGTTTCGATGTTTACAACACCTAATACACCTAAAGCAGCCCATCCGAAGAATACGAAGCCGTAGTGTAAAGGAGCAACAAACAACTCTTCCATAAACCAGAAAGTGTGACCCCACTCATTCAAACCAACGTTTGGCAGAATCATGAAAGGACCAACAACAGCAACCAAGTATTGTAAAGAATTACCTTCTTGGTAAGCTGGTAATCTAGTTTTAGCATACAAGAAAGCTGCACCACCAGTGATGATGTAGATTGGGTAGCTCAAGTAAAATTCGATGATGTGACTTGGAGTAAAGTCAGTGTCACGAACGATAGTTTGATGCCAAGTACCGTCTTGCTCAGTGAAGTAGCTAGCACCGAAGTAAATAGCCCATCCGTACATTACCAACCATACCCAATGATGGAAATGTCTTCTTAATTCTTCACGTGGAGTAATTGACATTACTTTACGATCACGAGTTTTCCAGATGTAGCCCCACAAAATAGATGCAGTTACTACTTCTAAAATCATTTCGATATACAGGAAGTTCATCCAGTATGTTTCGAACTCAGGTGCGAATGAGTCCAAACCTGCAGACCATCCATAAATACCTTCATACCAACGAACCCATGCATAAAACACTAGATATACTAGTGATCCCAGGATCATATTTTTTACATTTAACAGCGGAGCTTCCGCAGCATCAGCTTTTACTGATTCAGTTGTAGCAGCCATTTCTACCTCCTAATAAAATTTAAAAAATTCTGCGAAAACACAGAATCTGTTCATTTCAGTTTAATTCCATTTAAGTCGTACTACATTGTGTAGTACCCCCGAATCTTCGGCTGCTTTCAGTTTACCATTACGCATATTTATGTCAAGTTTATTTCTTTTTTATTGATCGAGTCCCATTCGTTTTCATTCATTTTTTTTAGCATGCAACTTATTACATTTTCGTTAGTCATAGCTTTGGCAACTTGTGGTTTACGCATTTAGGCCCAATTTTATTATCTAGAATAATTCTGTTAAACTTCGCAAATAGTAATCACCGTTAAATATTATTTTTAAAATTAAGGATCGAACAACGTGAAGAAAAAATTTCCTATTATTACCCTGGTAATCTGCCTTGCAATTTTATTGTTGATCCAATACAAGGGAGTGATGCCTTTAGCTTACAAAGCTGCACAGTCCGATTTATTTATGTATGACAGCGGCGATGAAGGATCTGTTGAAGCCACATCGACCGTGATGACTTTGCAAGCTTTCAATCAATGTAATCAATATATTAAGGATGAACTAGGAGACCAAACTACAATTTCTTTTGCCGCAGAACCTATTAACTCGTGGGCACTTGGCAATTTCGAATACCTGATCAACGCGGAAGTCACGCTAAGCGAAACCAACGCTACACCTCAAACGCAAAAATATGCCTGTAGAATTCAATATTCACAAGGCAAAGACACCTCTGGCGTTAGCAATAAAGAGAATTGGAATGTTGTCGGTATTTCTGGTATTGACAAGCTATAACACAGCCATTCTATTTGGCCATTACTTCTGAATCTGATTTCATTTAATTGTGTTGCATGTACCTAAGCATAGTTGCCGCAATGTTTTAGTTTTAGAGTCATAGCTCATCAAATTTGGAGAACAATGTGTCTATTTCAACTTTTAGCAGTTACCATCCAAAGATTGGCCAAAAAGTTTTTATTCATGATTCTGCCATTGTAATTGGCAATGTCTGCTTAGGCGCCGATGTTTCAGTTTGGCCAACATCAGTAATTCGTGGAGATGTCGAACAAATAACCATCGGTGCAGGTACTAATGTCCAAGATGGTGCTGTGCTGCATGTTTCACACGCAGGACCTTTTTCTCCCGAAGGTTACCCATTATTTATTGGAGAACATGTAACCATTGGACATAGAGCTGTTTTACATGCTTGTCGAATTGGCAATTTTTGCTTGATTGGCATTGGCGCCATTGTTCTTGACGGCGCCGAACTAGAAGACTATATCATCTTGGGCGCGGGCGCTTTAGTACCACCCGGAAAAAGACTTAAAGGTGGTTATCTCTATGTTGGCGCCCCCGCCAAAGAAGCAAGAGCACTAACCGAATCTGAATTTGATTTTTTGCGTTACTCAGCGAAACATTACATAACGCTTAAAGACCAATATCTCTCTAAGGCATAAATATATTCATTTGTTTATGTAAAAAAAAAGCCCCGCCACAGCATTGTGTGACAGGGCTTTTTTATTTCATGTACTCAAACCTACAAGCATCGCTTTAACGTCTAAGATTAAACTCATGCAAATCTGGGGAACTGTATAAGCTCCATTTAGCAAATGGAAAGGCTTTATCATCTGTGTTGAAGGTTAAAAACAGATAGATATGGTACATATAGGCCGCCAAGCTGCGCCCAAATCCTAGTACATTCCTGTTAACATCGCCTGCAATAAGCATCGAACCAAGTTGCAATACCACTAACAACCAAATCAACATACGCACGAGACCTGCCAACATTGCGTAAACCAACATCAAAAACAGTCGATGCCAAATATTAATATTTTGAAATTTTTCTGAAATATGCTCAACCATAACCTTAGCCCCGATTCATAACGTCACGTAAATCTAGTGCCGCAGCGTTTGCCCTGGCAATAGAATTAGCCATAGTCAAGGAATAGTTAGCAAACAAGCCGAAGCCATCTCCATTGAGCACCATAGGACTCAAAATAGGCGCAACAGCATTCTGAAGTTCGTGAATCATAATATCCACAGTATTCATTGCACGCTTATCTAATAGAATCAAAGAGAAATCTTGCTTAATTGCCTGCAAGATCTGTAATAAAGCCCAACTTGCCCCTCTAGCCTCATAGAAAATATTATCAATTTCTAACCAGGAAGAGGCTACTTGCACATCAAATTCATCCTGCTGTAAACCCGCTTCAGAAGTGGCTTTAGCCAGTTCTGTATTAATCTTGTGGTTACCCACGCCACGTTGCGTACTGGCAGTCAATCGAGAACTCAACCCCCCTAAACGCTTAATTACAACCTCAACATACTGCCAAAGATTGTCTGCTCTAGGATAAAAAGGCGCTGTTTTACCATTAGCATCTGGCTTACTTAAATGCCCCATATACGCATGCAAAGCTTCTATCCCTTTTTGATATTCCGCCTCAGTGGAAGGCAATGCCCAAGAATTTCTTTCATAATAAAAATACGGCTCTGCACGAGATAAATCTGGATCCTCAGTCGATTGCGATTGATTACGCGCAAAGTGATTACGCAACGCCGTGGTGGCATCACGTAACATCACTAATGCACCGTACTCCCAACTTGGTACGTTATCCAAGAACACCCCAGGAGGCGCGACATCATTGGTCAAATAACCGCCTGGCTTATGTAATAAAACATCTGCAATTTCAGCCAGGGTATTGGTATACACAAAACCCACCGGAATTTCATTGATTTCCATTTCTTTTGCTCGCTCTAAAGCCATTTCCTGCACATTAAAGGTATTTGGCTCACGTCCCCACCAGGCACCAAGAACAAACAGCACCAAGGCTACGATATCGATGAATACATTAAAACCCCAAATAATCCCTCTGGATTTGGAATCTTCCGAGAAGTCGCTTTCTGCCATTAACTGAACCCTTATTGATGATGAGCTTGCTTTGAAAATTGATAAAACCGACACAAATCAAGGCACAAGCACTACCTTTTTTAAATGAATAACTACTATGATTTTAACAGATTTTTAATTATTTTGCCGTAAGCCTTAAAATGCGCTAACAACAAATCAGCTGACTATTCCCCGAAGAACTTATAAATATGCCTGATTTGCCACTGACTCATTGGCCTTTTGTTCTTTTTGCACGGGGATGCGCTGAATCATAAACTCGCGCTAAATGCTGGAAATCCAAGTGGGTATAGACCTGGGTTGTACTAATATTGCTATGTCCGAGCAATTCCTGAACAGCTCGTAAATCCTGACTCGATTCCAACAAATGACTCGCAAAGGAATGCCTGAGAATATGAGGATAAACATGCTCGGAGACGCCTTTTTGTTTGCACCAACGTTCAAGACGCAACTCCACACTACGTCGAGTCAAACGCTTACCCTGTTTGGAGGTAAATATCGCATGTTCTTCTGGGACGGCAATACGTCGACTTAGCCAAGTTTGCAACGCCTGAATCGCTTTGGAACCCACAGGTAAATAGCGAGACTTCCCCCCCTTACCCTCGCGCACCAACAATGCACCTGCCGCTAGATCAATATCTGCCAAATCCAAGGCGACTAATTCCGCTAAACGCAAACCCGAAGAATATAACAATTCAAACATCGCAAGATCTCGAATTTCCAACAGCGAATCTGCGCCAGCCTCCAATAGACCACAAACTTGATCTACATCCAAAACTTTTGGCAATTTGCGTTTAGATTTAGGTGCTTGAATTAATTTTGCCGGATTTGCAGTCACAACCTGCATCTTTACCAGATACTTAAAAAAACTGCGAATCGCGGATAATTCACGTTGTAAGCTTTTACCCGACATTCCCTGCCTATGTCTTGCAGAGATATGCGCTCTAAGGTGTGTTACTTGCACCTGCTGCCATTGCATAATCGCATGCGCCTGACAAAAATTTACAAGCAACTGCAAATCATGCGTATAACTTTCCAAGGTATGCTCTGAATAACGTTGCAGCACACGCAATTGTTGATAAAAATCGTCCAAATGCTGCTTTGCTTCAGTCTCCATGACTATAATAGCGAAACCAGACGGGTAGCAACGATTTCACTGATTTGCGTTAGAAACAAACTCCCTAAACTGTAATGGAAGCGTGTCTCTTCGCGACTACCGATAGCGAGAATTGCGGTGATGTGTGTATACGATAATGGAATAATGGCGCACGACTTAACCGCCAAAGCCTGCTCACCAAATAAGAATCGCGCCTGGCCAATCGTTGGACGTCCACATCGAGGCTGTGCACTGGCGAGCTCCTGCGCAAAATGTTGCAAACGCTCATCCGTAGGGGATACAAAAAACTCAGTCAAGATGCCTTCCATCACAGAATCTCGCACTATGCGTATTGCGATAAACTCGGCGGCAAAACATTCCGCCAACGCCAGTTGCAAATTAGTAATGACTTGCCCCAAGGTATTTGCTTCTAATAACGCTAGGGTCAGTTGGTGCAGACGCGTAAACGACGTATCGTTTTCGCGCGCGATATCAATTAAGGCAGTGAGCTGATTTTCAAGCTCATTATGTTTAACTCTAAACATTTCTAATTGTTTAGAGATCAACGAGACCGCATTGCCACTGGGATGCGGAATATGCATGGCTTCGAGCAAATCCAAATGCTCATAAAAAAAATCTGGGTGTGCCCGCAAAAACGCAGTCACCTCCGCCACATCCAACCCAGTTACGTCTGCTTCACTCATAATAATCTTAACAACCATCGCGCTTTGCAACGCTCAAAAAACCAAACTTTTAACATACTTAAACCCATCCCGAGCTTAAAACAGCAACTCTCTTGCCAAGTCACTATAACGCGTCTAATGTTAGCTGCCCATCAAATACTGAAATCGCAGGCCCAGACATAAAAACGGGCTTCCCGCGTCCTTGCCATTGAATATGCAAATTTCCACCTGGCAATTGCACTTCAACTGCATTTGCTAATCTGTGTTGCTCGATACCCACGACAACCGCCGCACACGCACCACTACCACAGGCTAGCGTTTCCCCCGCCCCCCGCTCAAAAACACGTAACTTGATCGACTCAGGGCCTATAATTTCCATAAATCCGATATTGGCGCGCTCAGGAAAACAAGGATGACTTTCCAAGCGTGCACCTAATTCCAACACCGGAGCGCTGGCGAGATTATCCACACACCGAACCGCATGCGGATTTCCCATCGACACTGCTCCAAAAACACAATCCTGACCATCAACTTGCAGATGGTAGCTTGTTGAGGCAGCAGCAATGAGCAACGGCACGTCCTCAGGCTGATGTAACGGCACCCCCATATTCACGGTAATTAAATCATCCGCCGTAAAACTTAAAAGCAGTTGCCGTGATTGGGTATCGACTAAAATCGCATTTTTTAAGGATAATTGTTTATCCCGCACAAACCGCGCAAAACACCGAGCGCCATTACCACACTGAGCAACTTCACTCCCATCGGCGTTATAAATACGGTACTTAAAATCTGCTTGACTGCCTTGCTCTGCAGGCTCAACTAGCAAGATCTGATCACACCCCACACCAAAGTGGCGATCCGCAATATAACGAATTTGTGCCGCAGTTAAATTTACAGCTTGATTCACCGCGTCAATAACCACAAAGTCATTGCCCAAGCCCTGCATTTTTGTGAAGTTTAACGTGCTCATGCCAGTATATGCTCACCAAGCCACAGTTGCTCTAAATGCTCACGCTCGCGCACCAAGGTTAAGTGATTACCATCGACCATAACTTCTGCCGCTCGGGGACGAGAATTATAATTTGAGCTCATACTAAAACCATACGCCCCCGCGGAGCGAACAGCAAGTAAATCTCCAGGCGCTAAGGCTAACTCGCGTTGCTTACCCAGGAAATCGCCTGTTTCGCACACTGGCCCCACAATATCCCAAGTAGCCAATGCCGCATCGCCTCCCTGAACAGCAGGGATGATATCTTGCCAGGCGCTATAGAGTGATGGACGCACTAAATCGTTCATCGCTGCATCAACGATTGCAAAGTTTTTATTGGGCGTAGGCTTTAGGTATTCGACCCGCGTCAACAAAATTCCAGAGTTACCCACGATTGCCCGACCGGGTTCCAACATAATTTCAATCGCAGGATTATTCAATTTCTGCAACATCGCCTGCACATATTCCGCAGGCTCTGGAGGCAGTTCGTCACGGTAACGTATCCCTAAACCACCACCCAAATCGATATGCTGCAATACAATTCCTTGCTGCGCCAACACATCCACAATACTTAAAACCCGATCCAGCGCATCTAAAAATGGGCGTGTTTCCGTCAACTGTGATCCAATATGACAATCAATACCCACAACTCGAATATTGGGCATAGCGGCAGCTCGCTGATATTCATGCAACGCCGAATCAAAATCGATGCCGAATTTATTTTCTTTTAAGCCAGTCGAAATATAGGGATGCGTTTTCGCATCGACATCGGGATTGACACGAAACGAAACAGGTGCCACGACCCCCAACTCGCCAGCGATTGCATTGATGCGATCAAGTTCCGCACTTACCTCAACATTAAAGCAGCGAATTCCCACTTGTAACGCCGCAACGATTTCATCTGTGCGTTTGCCTACGCCAGAAAACACGATTTTATTCGCTTGCCCGCCTGCGGTTAACACACGTTGCAACTCACCCACAGACACAATGTCAAAACCAGAGCCCAGTCGTGCAAGTACATTCAAAACTGCCAAATTAGAATTCGCTTTTACCGCATAACAAATCAAGTGCGGTTGCGTCCCAAAGGCACTATCAAAAGCATGCCAATGCCGTTCCAATGTTGCACGAGAATAGACATAGCAAGGGGTACCATATTGCTGAGCGATATCTTGCACCGCAACATCTTCGGCGAATAACTCAGTGCCACGATAATTAAAATGATCCATAGTAAATTATTTTTGTTTTTCAGAGGATGGAGGAGGATCGGTCGGCAAGTACAAGGGTCCAGTCTGACCACAGGCCTGTAAAAGTAACACCACCACTAACGCAAGATAACGGACTTTATACATTGGTTGCTTCTGTAAAATTGTTTACACCCACGACCAGCAACTGAGCCACTGACCGCTATAAAAACCATCCATTGTATCAAAGACCTCCTTCTTCCCTCGCAAAAATTACGGTGTTTTCGCAGGATCTCCAGCAGCTTCGTCCACGGCCATTTCTGCCGTAGCCTCTGCATCCTCCTCTGCTACAAGCTCATCTTCTTCTGCCACCTCCTCTTCAGATCCGACTAGCGGCTCTGGATCAGGTGGAAAATACATATCCAAAATTAAAACGGGAACCATCAATAGCGCCATCAAAGCAATCGAAAAAAACCCAGGATTAATCATATCTGCCAGCCAATATGCGCCCAAACTGCCCCAGATCCAGCGCATGGGTCTTGGCATGCTAATAATCTCCATGACGACTCCCAAATGTGATTTAGCAAATTAACATTTTAGCGTAGCGCTTAAACGGCACAGTGACATTTATCATTTCTGATAACCTTTATTTTACATCACCAAATTTTAAGCACTACTTGACGCCTACCAGTTGCAACCACTATAGTTACAATTTTTAAGCTTACAAGGTTTACAATTTATTTACAGCAGCTTACACTAAAAAACAGATTTTATCTGTTACTTCAACACTCTCTTAAAGGACATCATTATGGCTGGAAAATTTGAATTAAAGCAGGCAAAAAATGGCGAATATCACTTTAATCTACTCGCAGGAAATGGGCAGATTATTTTAACAAGTGAAATGTATAAAACTAAAGCGAGTGCGGAAAATGGTATTGAGTCGGTCAAAAAAAAAATGCCGAAGACAATGCTCGCTATGAACGTAAAACCTCAAATAACGACAAGGCTTACTTTGTATTGAAAGCCGCCAACCATCAAATTATTGGTCAAAGTCAAATGTATGAGTCAGAAGCGAGTCGTGACAATGGCATAGAATCCGTTAAAAAAAATGCCCCAGACGCCGCAGTCGTCGAAATTACCGACTAATTTTCAGCTTTTTCCGGGTAGTCTAACTAAACTACCCGGTTTGCAGTTCCTTGAGACACGCCTTAAACCAACTCCAAAGCCAGCATTAATGCATCTTCACGACCATGTTCCGCGGGATAATAGCCTTTCCGTAGGCCAATCTCGTTAAAGCCCATCGACTCGTATAACGCAATTGCCACCGAATTAGAAGGCCTAACCTCTAAAAACACCGTTTCAGCATCTTTGCTACGCGCGACGGCAATCAGATTTTCTAGCATCATGCGGCCTATGCCTTGCCCTTGTTCTGCAGGATCCACATTAATATTTAAGATATGCGCTTCGCCCACTGCAATCGAGACAATACTAAAGCCAAGAACTTTGTCCGACTCCTCGCACACCCAACAACTGTAGTTTACTCGCAAGCAGTCTTCAAACACCTCCTGACACCACGGAAATTTATAATTTGCATTTTCAATGGCCAAAACTTGGGGCAAGTCGGCAGTTCGCATGCGTCGCAAGCGCATTAAATCTTTACGCGGCACCGAATCGGGAAAAACTTTCGCATAAAATTCTCGATCAGCATCATAAGTAACTATATTTTTCATCCGATCTAAAAATTCCAAAACCATGAATGCCCATCCTCTTAAGGGAGTAAATTTTGCGCTATTGTAGCGATGTTGTACCCAAAAGGTCAGCTATTACAGAGAAAAAAAATTATCTGCTCACAGATCTAGCCATTGCCCTAACAGCATGATCTAATGCCCGACTTAGATGCAGCAAACTTTAAGACATGGCAACCACTTGAAATTGCATCACCAGAACCGAGTACTCATAATGGTAATACCTAGGGGGACATCTAGTATTAACCTCATACTGTATAGCGATCATCGCTGATGCATAAAGTATTTATTACGGAATTTTTCAAAACCGATCTGAAGTAACAGACACGTGAGTGCGCAGATTATCGCGCTTTCCAAGGTACGTCTTTTTGAACGTAGTTGTGCAAAATGTAACAGTGCGACATAGGCTTAGCTTGGGTGCACAAGCCTAAAAGCTATGCACTTGCTAGGTGTAACAAGAATAAAGTTGCCTAACGCTTATAAGCGCCAAACAACTCAATCCTTGGTCGATTACCTAGCTCAGAATAGATAATTCTGAGCCTTTAGATAGAATTAAACATCCCCCTTTTGTGGATGCTGGCGTTGATTCGGCGTTAATAACTTATTCACCGCATTGATATACGCTTTGGCCGAAGCAATGACAATGTCGGTATCCGCCCCCGAACCATTCACGATACGCCCAGCTTTTTCCAACCTCACCGTAACTTCACCTTGAGCATCAGTACCATTGGTGATGTTATTCACCGAGTATAATTCTAGGGTAGCTTGAGTATTCACTAAGCTTTCAATGGCTTTCAAGCTAGCATCGACTGCGCCGCCACCCGCGGCCGTCCCTTTAACTTCTGCCCCATCAATGCGCAAAGTTACCTGCGCGTTAGGAATTTCGCCTGTTTCGGAACAGACTTTTAATGCGATTAATTTAATGTGTTCGTCTTCCGCTTCAAAACTAGCTTCGGAAATCAGGGCTTGCAAATCTTCGTCAAATATTTCGTGCTTTTTATCTGCCAATTGCTTAAAACGGAAAAACGCATCATTCAACTCTTCTTCAGAGTTAAATAACATGCCTAATTCGGTCATGCGACTTTTGAAGGCATTACGTCCTGAATGCTTACCAAGCACCATTTTATTCGCCGCCCAACCCACATCTTCGGCGCGCATAATTTCGTAGGTTTCCCGGTGTTTTAACACGCCATCTTGATGAATACCGGATTCATGCGCGAACGCATTGGCACCGACGATAGCTTTGTTCGGCTGTACTGGAAAACCAGTAATCGAGGACACCAAACGCGAACAGGTCATAATTTCACGGGTATCCAAAGTGGTTTGACAGGCAAAAATATCACGGCGTGTTCGTATAGCCATGACGACTTCTTCTAAAGAAGCATTCCCCGCGCGCTCACCTAAGCCATTAATAGTACATTCGACCTGCCGCGCACCGTTCATTACGGCTGCCAAGGAATTCGCCACTGCAAGACCTAAATCATTATGACAATGTACTGAAAATATTGCTTTATCAGAATTGGGAATACGGTGGATCAAATTAGCGATGGTCGCCCCAAATTGTTGCGGAACGCTGTAACCTACGGTATCGGGAATATTTAAGGTAGTTGCGCCAGCATCAATCACAGCTTCGAGTATGCGACACAAAAAATCCTCTTCCGAACGTCCCGCATCTTCAGGTGAAAACTCAACATCATCGGTAAATTGACGTGCACGTTTGACTGCCCTGACCGCATGCTCGATCACTTCTTCTGGCTGCATTTTTAACTTTTGTTGCATATGTATCGGCGAGGTTGCAATAAAAGTATGAATACGTGAACGTTGCGCGGCTTTCAAGGCGTGGCCCGCCCGATCTATGTCTTTGTCCAGCGCCCGCGCTAAACCACACACAGTACTGTCTTTAATCGCCTGGGCGACGGCTTCGACCGCTTCAAAATCACCGACGCTGGCCGCAGGAAATCCTGCTTCAAT
Source organism: Methylococcaceae bacterium (assembly GCA_005779525.1). Taxonomy (GTDB): domain Bacteria; phylum Pseudomonadota; class Gammaproteobacteria; order Methylococcales; family Methylomonadaceae; genus SXIZ01. Next base: position 13,533 of record SXIZ01000113.1, on the reverse strand, counting down.
CACATCGACCCGTAAACGCTCTAAAGCCCGTGCAATACGCACTTTTTCATCACGCGTCATCGACGCCCCAGGACTTTGCTCGCCATCGCGCAAAGTCGTATCAAATATAATTAATTTATCGTTCATATGAATATCGCCATATAGGAAGCACAATCAACCCATAGGTTGATGCAGATAGAATTTTAGATAATCGGATACGCAGTCTTTAGCCCCTCAGGGCAGCAGGACGCTGAGCTTGAATAAGCAGATGCAGATAGGGGTAATTGAGCTTTTAAAAATGTTCATGTGGCAACTATACGCGATTATGTGTTAGCGCTCAAGCGCTTCAGGAATTGCGACTTTGTCGTTTGCGTTTGCGCATCACTAAAGTCACCAACGGACCGGAAATGGCATACCCCAAAAACAATAAAAACAAGAGTACTTGTGGCTGTGCCAAGATAAACGCTAACCCCAACATCACGCCAATGGCGACCAAGAAGGAAACCTTACCTTTTAAATCGATTTCTTTAAAACTCGAATAACGGAAATTACTCACCATTAATAGGCCCGTTGAAATCGCTAACACTGCCGCCAAAAACTTAATCGACTGCACATCATATTGAAATTCGCTGCACACCCAAATAAAGCCCGCCAAAATTGCCGCCGCCGCGGGACTAGGTAAACCTTGAAAATAGCGTTTATCTGCAGTGGTCACTTGAGTGTTAAATCGAGCTAAGCGCAATGCTCCACCTGCAGTGTGCACAAATGCGGCAAATAAGCCAAATTTACCCATGGAAGAAAGCACCCACAAATACATGACTAAGCCTGGTGCCACACCAAATGAAACCATATCGGAGAGACTGTCATACTGCACCCCAAATTCACTTTGGGTATTGGTTAAGCGCGCGACCCGTCCATCCAAACCATCGAGGATCATGGCAACAAAAATCGCAACTGCGGCAGTTTCAAAATGCCCATTAATCGCCGAAGTCATGGCATAAAAACCTGAAAACATGGCACCTGTAGTAAATAAATTGGGCAACAAATAGATGCCTCTATTCCGCGGCGCTGCGACTTTATTACTTTTCACCATAATTTTTGCAAATCCACTCTAAATTAACTAAAAAACCGCTACAGTATAACCCGCATCTGCTTATTTGAAATTAATAAGCGGCGCTTGTTTTAAATTTTGCATAGCGTAATAAGATCACGGGTAATAACAATAAATTCAGAATAGTAGAACTCGCTAGCCCCCCAATAATAATCGCCGCCATCGGCCCCATAATTTCACGTCCCGGATTATCACTATTAAATGCGATAGGAAACATCGCCAGCGCGGTGACCAAAGCCGTCATCAAAATGGAAGGCAAACGCTCCTCGGCACCTTGCAGCATGGTTGCAAAATTCCAGGGCTTTTGTTCTACATGCACTAGATACTGGTAATGCGACAATAGCATAATACTGTTACGCACAGTGATACCAAAAAGGGTAATAAACCCAACCATCGAACCCACAGAAAAACTGGCGCCAGTCAGCACAATCGCCGCCACGCCGCCCAGCAGTGAAAAAGGAAGGTTACATAAGGTCAGTACCAGCTGTTGCAAATTACCGATAGCCATATAAATCAACAGTAAAACGCCCATACTGACAAATAATGCTTGTATCCATAAGGCTTTTTTTGCGGCGGACTGTTCGACCGCGGCCCCCGTATATTCAAGATACATTCCCTGACTTAACACAACCTGCTGCGCGATGTTGGCTTCTAGCGTCGCTAAAAATACGCCTAAATCATCCTGCTTCACATTACACGTGACTGCCTGATAGCGACGCGCTTGTTGATGTAAAATATTATAGCGTCCCTCAGTTTGATAAATATTCGCCACTTGCGCCAAACTTATCAACACCCCCTCTGCAGAACGCAGAGGCAAGTCGCCTAAAAGCTGTGGATCCTCACGGTTAAGCTTAGGTAAAATCACGGCAACCGCATAGGGTTGATTGTCCGCATAATGACGCCCAACCACCCTGCCCGCATAGGCAGCTTGTACCGCATCCATCACTTGCGCGGGGCGCAAACCATAATGCTGTATCCGCTGCAAATCCAACTGTATATTTACCACTGGAGTACCAGGAGGTGAGCGCAGTTGAATATCCGTCGCCCCAGGAATTCCTTGCATTACCGCGGCCACTGCGCGTGCTTTTTCATCCAATTCAGCTAAGCTATTGCCATAAATGTTAACCACCACTGGCGCAGTATAGCCTGACAATGTTTCATTAATGCGCTCGGTTAAAAAGGTATTCGCTTCGTAAACAATACCGGGGAAGTGCGCGAGGATTTGCCGCAGCTGGTCTAATACCTGCTGCTGTTCCTGCCCAGACATAGCTTTTAAGCGCACTTCATATTCACTGTAATGACTGCCATAAGTATCGGCGCCACGTTCCGCCCGTCCCGCCCATTGGGACACCGAAACCACGCCAGCAATCCCCTTAAACTGCTCCGTCAATTCCGTTCCTATCCGCAAGGACTCTTGTAGTGCCGTGCCTGGCAAACTCGCGGTATGCACAATAAAGTGACCTTCGCGCAATTCCGGCAAAAATTTATGTCCTAACTGCATAAAGGTGTAAACCCCGAGGACACAGAGCACCCCGCCGATCAGGAGTAACGGTTTAAAATATTGATTGACCTTGCGCAATAGCCGCCCATAACTCAATTGTAGATATTTAACCAGTGGCGGGACTCCCAAGCTCACGGGATTTTTTCGCGCCAATAATGCAAAACAGAGTGCCGGGGTTAAGGTTAATGCCACCAATAACGACATCAAAATCGCCAAAATATACGACATCCCTAAAGGCGCAAACAACCGACCAGCAACCCCACCCAGCGTCATTAACGGGACAAACACTAACGCGACAATAAAGCTGGCATACACCACAGAACTACGTACTTCTATCGAGGCTCGGTAAACTACCTCAGCTGCGGGCAAAGGCTGGGGCAATTGCAGATTTTCACGCAAGCGGCGAAAAATATTTTCGGTATCGATAATGGCATCATCGACAACTTCCCCCAAGGCGATAGCCAGTCCACCCAGCACCATGATATTGAGATTCACACCACTTGCTAACAAAATAATCACGGCAGTGAATAAGGACACGGGTATTGCTAACGCCGCAATAAAAGCAGCCTGTAGATTGAACAGAAAGAAAAACAACACTAACAGTACAAACAACCCACCTAACAGCAAATGTCCCGATAAATTATGTACTGAACGCTCAATATAATCTGCCGGGCGAAATAAAGGTTCACCTGATTCAATGCCTTGCGCCTGTAACAACGGTTGTAATTCCCGCATGGCTTGTTCAACAGCACGCGAGACCGTCAGCGTATTAGCTTCACGCTGCCCAATCACCATTAAGACCACCCCAGGCGTGCCCATAATTTGCGCGGCACTCATCGGCGGTTCAGGGGCAAAACGGATATCAGCTACTTGCCCTAAAGTAATATTTTCACCTTGAGCACGCTGCACGACAATATGTTGCAATTGCTCTGGGGTAACAGCATATCCTGTCATTTCTAACGTAAATCTTTGATTCTGGTTTTCAATAAATCCACCGCCCTGAATCTTCCCAGCCTGTTCCGCCGCCGCAATGACCTCATCCAAACTCAGATGAAAACGGCGCAATTGCTCGGGTTTTACTTGGATATGTAATTGTTTAATCTCGCCGCCAAATACATTCACATCTGCCACCCCCGGAACCGCCAACAATCGAGGTAGCAACACCCAATCGACCACACTGCGTAACGTCATTAAATTCTGCGCAGTCGAGTGCACGCCAAGTGTTAATACGGTGGCAGACGCGGATGACAAGGGCACAATACGCGGCGTCGCGACCCCGAGATTAAGCGTTGCTAAACGCTCGTTGACTAATTGCCGATCACGATAAATATCCGTGTGTTCCTGAAAAATCGCTTTGACCACCGATAAACCTTGGATAGATTCTGAGCGGATTATCTGCAAATCCGCTAAACCACTTAAGCCTTTTTCTAGAGGCTGGGTGACCAAAATCTCTACTTGATCGGCAGAATATCCCGGCGATTCTGTTTGAATAATGACTTGCTTAGGGGCAAAATCCGGAAAAATATCTAGGCCAGCGGTTGCAAAACGGTGTATACCATACATAAGTATAAGTACCGCCAACACCATAACAATGCCAGAGTAACGTATGGAAAACCGGATTAAGAGGGATAACATGGCGACTGAAGTACGTTGGGGAAAAAGCCATATTATAGGGGGAGTCGTGACTTTTTGGGCTAGGGGAATACCGCATTAACGCTAAAGCTGGAATTTTTGGTGCTAACGCTTGCTCGAGCGTCATTACACAGCCAGCAAACGATTAGATTCACTGTTAACAATTTAACCCAGAATAATTTAAGCTGAAAGCCACTCCATAATCGTTAACCTAGAAAGAGCAGTTGAGTCCTATAAATTCCGTTCGTGCTGAGTTTAGTCGAAGCATGAGCGGAATTTATAGGACTCACCCATCGGGTGAAAGCTTGAAACACCGTCCATGCTTCGACAGTGCTCAGCACGAACGGTGCTTCAAGCTTTCAACTGCTCTTTCTAGGGTTAAGGATATTCCTAACACAGACATGTTTCTAAAATCCATAAAACAGGCGAAAAAAAATATAGTCCTGTCTTACATGACCTTGGGTATCAAATTCATGTAACCATTTGAGCGAGGTTGAAATGCTCTTACCCGCAATTGATGGGTTATACATAAGCACTGGGCCCACGGTACTAGACTCCGTATATTCTTGCGCGAGAATTTCCTTAGGCGCTTGATCTGCCGTCACTTGCTTATAATATGAACCCACCACACCGACTGCAAATTCTTCGGTAAAGTAATGCCCTAGCACATAATCGAGATGCAATTCATCCCCGGTCGTGTAATGGGTCGCTTCATTTTCGGTATTATTCATAAACCCAAAATTGAAAGATAACTCATTGTCTGCAGGCAAGTTATAAGTTAATGACAGATTGTGATCAAAAGTCCAAATATTGCGCCCAATATTCAGATGGTCTTTTTGGTAATAACCCACCGGTGCGATAATGCCTTCATACAGCGATATTTGCAGATCCTTCCAATTCCAGTTGAGTAATACTGGCATAAGATAAGGATCACCAAAGGACAGGCGCTCCAGTGTATTGCCATTCGAATGATCTTTAATAACCACCACACTCGGCCAGACGCCTACGGCAAAATTTGCTCCCAAAATCTCATTACCCGGAACATACATCAAACCGGGTATTTCTTGAGCACTGCCAGTCGCCCCGGTATGATCTTGATAGGCGGTAAACAAATTACTCAAATACAATCCCTTACCCGGCAAAGAACCCATTTGAAAATCGCCATAAAAGCCTGGCAGATAATTCGATCCCCCGCCTTCTGTAGCAAGAGCGGCATGCCCCCAAAAACCAGCCAAGACTAGCGATATCAGCAATTTCATCGTCAACCAACCTGTATTTATTGCCTGCATTTTTATGAACATGTATGCAAATATGGGTATTTGCTTATATCCAGAACGGCATGAGTAAAAAGAATGAAGTATTGGCAAAATAGTAGATCTCATCCTGAATGATCTTTCCGATAGCCATAAATTGAGTTTAGTTGTTTATTCGGTTATAACAATCCCCCCAAATGTAGGGATAACAAGGATTAAGGCACTAAAACTAAGGCAGACATAATTTTTCAACCGTCTTGTCGCAACTGCATTAAATATCCAGTGAGCTTGGACATTGACATTCGGAATTTATAAAGGAGATGTGTAGCGGTTTTCCAGAGATTTGGGTGAGACAGGAGGATTCTTGAATCCCCCCGCGCCCTTCGAGGTCTAAAAGAATCTCGTCCTCTCAACAGGGATTGTCGGGATTCAGCGTCCAGGGATAGGGAAAAATCCTTTTCATCCATTAACACTGATCTGCTTAACCCAGACTCGCTATTGCAGCCACATGGCGCCAGATTTAGGGGAAAGCGCGCAACAGCAAGGAATACCCAGATTGAATAATATGACTTTATGCGGATTAGGCCCCGCTATTTCTTGTGCTTAATATGTTGATGCTTTTCTTCCACCATAGCATCAATATATTGCATAACTTCATTACTGGAGCGTTCAGATTCTTGCATGTGCTGAATAATTTCGTCTAACATGCTAGCGTTATCTTGCCAAGCTTGGCGGGAAACCGCATAGGCTTTTTGCGTAGCCGCATGTACTTCGGTATGGGGTTGCTGCAAGCGTCCATAGGCGTGCGTAAAACGAAATTGTTGATGACCAATGCCTTCAATATACCATTTACCCAACCGACACTCTTGACTAGTGACACTGATGGCCTCCGCCTCGGCACAATTATGCCCCTGTTCTAAAGCAATATAACCATTCTGTTTATAAACAATATGATCAACCTTAGAAAGCAAAGCAAAGGTTTTATCCTTAGCGTAAGTGATATAACTCACCGAATCCTGAGCGGCGCTCGATAATTCAGAAAATTGGATTTTAAACTGCAGCATTTTATCGGTAATTTCACCCGATAACTCTGCCGAGGCATCGGCCTCTTCATGCATTTGCCGAACGCGGCGATTAAACGAATTTAATGTTGAGGCAACTTCCAAAGCGGCATTTTTAGTATGCTCGGATAAATTTTTAACTTCTTCGGCCACCACCGCAAACCCCCGCCCATGCTCACCTGCTCGCGCAGCCTCAATCGAGGCATTGAGCGCCAACAAATTGGTTTGGTCAGCAATCCCGGTAATCATGGATAATGATTCCGTGACTTTCTGGCTATCGGTCACTAATTCCGCAATCACATTACTCACCGATTGGATGTTGCTATCGATTTGTACTAACAACTGGCTGATACAAGCAACGACTTCTAAACTTGCTTCAGCCCGCTGCCCGGTATCGCTGGTGATGTATTCTACTTTTTCCAACTGCTCCGTAATTTTCAGTAAATCTGCCTGGCTGGTTTTTAAATTATTTAACAGATTGGACGTATTTAAACCATGCAAGCCTGCAGACAAGCGATTTTTAGTAATTAATTTCCTATTTTCACTCATTTGCTGCAGCGCGAGGTTGATCGACTTTGCAGAAGTTCTGAGCACGCCGGGAAAACCATCGGCTAACGCGTAGCGATCTGGATTACCCTGAGAACTATGCGCAAAACAGGTGGCAATTTCTTTAAAGTAGGACTCAAAAATATCCAAGGTATCATTGAGCTCCCAGGCAATTTTACCCAACTCGCCCATGCCCTTGGTTTCGGTCAAACGATGATATAGCTCGCCCTGGTTGGTTTTAACTAAGATTTTCTGCATACGCTCAAGCACATCCAAATGTCTGTGCATCGTGGTCGCCACAAAATACGCGATGCCCAATATAGGGAGATGTAACGCCAGAATAAGCCAAGAAAACCCATATTGATAAAAGGTGGCTCCCCACAGCAGACAACTGCAAAAAACTATGCCGCTCACCGCGTAGCTTGCCTTTTGCTTTAAGAAGGGAATATTTGCACTGCTATTGGTTTGCATCTACCGCTCCTTAAACACCTTTGGGCTTATACAAACTTAACACCAGATGGTTATAATCCGGTGCACCACTTTGTTTAACCACATCCACGAGATAATTAATGGCGTTACTTGGACCGTCCGCCTTATTGCTAGTGCGCTCGATCTCTAACATATGCGCATAAACGGGCTCTATGATGCGGATCGCAGAGTCTGGGGGTTTACGCCTGACCGAGTAGTAACCTTGCAACTCCCCCTCACTACTGTAATCAGGCGTTATATTGGCAAACACCCAATAAAAACCGCCATCGGAGCACATATTTTTCGCAAAGCCGAAAAACTCGTTACCCGCTTTTAAGGTATCCCACATAAATTTGAATACCCCGCGCGGCATATCGGGATGGCGAATAATATTATGCTGCACATGCAGCAATTGCTCTTCAGAGTAGCCACAGATTTGCATAAAAATTCGATTTGCGTAGGTAATTCTGCCAGTGGTGTCCGTTTTGGACACAATAAAATCTTGATCTTCTAGCTTGCGTTCGATGTTATTTGGAATTATTTTTGGTTTCATCGTAATTCGCCTATCAACAGATGTGTATTAATATTAGTCTATTTCCAAAAACACGAATGCGACTAAGCTTAAAAACGGCGCGTTAACGACTTAAGGTAGCTAGGCTTTAAGCTTAAATCCCGCAGCTAATTTCGCCAAGGTCTGCAGTTGCGCCACCTCGACTTGCTTGCCATAGCGACACTGTAGATAAAGTTGCGTGATTTGTTCTACCTCTGCGCGACACGCTGGCAACTGTTCACCCACACGCTGCGCAAAGGCACTCGCCGTTTCGCCAGTCGCACACACTAAATTGTGACGCGCCAATTGCCGCAAAAAACGCTGATAATGTCTTAAAGCCCTATCAGGCACGCGCACTGGCCGCCGCATTAAAAACACGAAAATGCTGAAGGTGCACAAGGCAATACTAATAAGCAACCAACGTAGCGCTGTTGCCATATCCTGCATGCCTAGGCCTTGTAAAAAACTTGCCTGATTCGCCGTATTGTAATTAATGACCCAACGCTGCCAACTGTAGTCCACATTTTGCCAGCCTTGTCTAAGGGTTTGATACCATTGCGCGAGCACGCCATGCTGCGCCGCCGCATCAAACAACGAAAAATTCACCGTGCCACTGGCTAATTGCATATCAATATTGACGCCTTGTTGAATGCGTTCGGGTGCAACCGCCGCGGTTGGATCAAAACGCACCCAGCCTTGTCCTGCTAACCATACTTCTGCCCAAGCATGCGCATCGGCTTGGCGAATTTCTAAGAATTCGCCAATGGCATTCAGCTTACCGCCCTGATAACCACTTACCACACGCGCCGGGATCTTGGCCACACGCAATAAATACACAAAAGCTGTCGCATAATGACTACAAAACCCTGTGCGGGTTTGGAACAAAAACGTGTCTATGGGATGCTCCACCATTAACGGTGGACTTAAAGTATAGTAGAAGGGTTGCTCGCGAAAATACCTGAGCACCGCTTGAATAAAGACTGCAGGTGGCTGGGTAAAACCTGCTAATTCACCCACCAAGTTTTTAATTTCTGGCGAAATAGTCTGCGGTAAGGCTAGATTTTCTTGAGCTTCGATGGGAGGAAGCACACCAGTATTATAATGCGGATAGGAACGCAACGCATATTCAGCGCGTTGCTCGGGATTGACCGTTGTAATCAGCTGATAATCAGCGTTCATCACTAAATTGGGCGCCAGACTTGCGGGCATGTCCAAGGCAAACACCCAAGGTTTGCTTTGCGGCTCCAGCAAAAGTGTATAGTTATAACTGTTACCAGCAAAGCGAAGATCATCTGGGTGACGTCGGGCTTTATTGGAGAGTGATGGCGTCCAATGTTTACCATCGGTATGGCTAAATACCGGTCCACGCCAATATAACTCGTCTGGCGGAGGCCTTGAACCAGTAAACTTTACCCGAAACACCAGTTCATCGGATAAGCCCAAATCCGTGATTGAACCGGGTTCTAAAGTATCACTCAAGCCCGATTTTGTAAGCGTGCGCTCGTTTAAAAATGCCCAACGCGGCGCTTCTAAGCGCGGAAATAACACAAACAACGCAATACAGACGGGTAACGCCTGCAGCAGCATTACCCCTACACATCGCGCCAACAACATTACGTCTGTAATTTTGCTGTGGATCGCGTTTAAGGTCATCAACAAACTTAAACACACCACGATAATATACGCCGCCATTAACAAAGACTGTTGGTACAAAAATAAGGTTGCCGCGATAATAAAAGCGAAGTTAACCGTCAGCTGCACATCACGAATCGTTTTAATCTCTAACAGCTTTAGCCCTAAGGCAATCACAAAAATCCGTGTCCCCGCATCCCGGCCGAACACGCCCTGATGCTGGCTATACAAAAATCCCAAGCTGAGGAGCGTGACCGCAAACAACAATGCCTTACTCGGTAAATACCGTGGCCGCCAAACACCAATACAGCGCCAGCTCCAGAGCACGAAAAATCCCAAGAAAATGTCCCAGGACAAATTCCAGGCATGTGGCAACACGGTTAATCCCACGGCGCCCAGTAACATACTAAATACCTGAGCGGAGGCCAATTCTGCTTGTTTACTGTTACTCATGCCCGATACCCTCTAAAACAAGGCCAAAGCTTGTAAACAACTCGCATAATGACGCTCCCCGCATCCCGGTGGCAGCGTCAACCCGGGTAAACTTAAACTATAGGGTCGACCACACGCCTCGGCGTCCATCACCCAGCGACACAATTGACTTACGCGCTCTTCCACCCCATAGCCTGGTGTGTATGCGTAGTCTAAAGTCAATGCACTTGCCTGAAAGTGACTGTAATGTTTGGTAAATAACCCTTGCGCTTTAGCGTATGATTTCCAATGAATATGTTTAATTGCATCGCCAGCCCGATATTCCAGCAAACCATAAAAATCTTCAACGCCACCCCGACGCGCTTGTCCTTGCTGACCTTCGCCGGATGCTTGCTCAGGAAAAGCTAAGCCAGATACGGCAGGCTTGGGATACACCAGCACTGGACAAGCAAAGCGTAATAATGACCAAGCACGGAATAACCCTAACGGAAATCGGCTGGTCAAACGAATAGTTCCGCACTGATGCCAGCCACGCTGCAGCGTTGTGGAATACACATTCACCTGTTGCACACTCATGGCCTCGACACCCACAAAGACCTGCTCTTCTAAACTGACTTCTAGATGATAGCGTTTAACTTGGGAAGGATTCTCGATATACAACGGTAGGTTGGCACGCTCCCCCACAAACACTGGCTTTGCCGAACCTAACGTCAATAGCAAACCCGATAATGACCTAAAGGTATGCAGAATGGTCACGATGACTAAGCCTATGAGTAAAAACGCGAGTAAATACGTGAGATTATTATTGTAGACAAATCCGATTAACAGCAGGACCACGATTAACAGTAGGAAGCCAAAACCCTGGCGAGTGGGCACAATAAAAATACGCCTATGATTTAAATGGATCGCAGTTTTGCTCGGCGCTTCCCCCAAAAAAAACCGACTCAAGCGAGGATGCGCTTGTAGCTCACGCCAAAATTTGCCCAGTCCGCTCAAGGAATGGCTACCTGCGCTAAAATGGGTGCCACAATGGCCTCAGCATCATTTGAACTGGGACGTAAGCGATGGCCTGCCACAGCAGGTAACACTGCTTGGACGTCTTCGGGAATGACGGCATCCCGCTGTTGCATAAATGCCCACGTTTTAGCCGCCTGCATCAAAGCAAGTCCCGCCCGTGGCGACAAACCACAGGCATATTCCTGTGACCTGCGGGTAAACGCTAAAATGGCCTGTACATAATCTAACAAGGGTTCGGCAGTATGTACCTGTGCTATCGCCAGTTGCATCGCTTGCAAGTCTTCTGGCAACAATTGTGTCTGCAACGTCTGAATAAGCTGTTGCCGATTTTGCCCAGCAAGCAAAGCTCGCTCGGCAGCTGCACTCGGGTAGCCTAATTCTAAGCGCATTAAAAATCGGTCTAACTGTGATTCTGGCAACGGAAATGTGCCTAATTGGTGGGAGGGGTTTTGGGTGGCAATCACAAAAAAAGGCTGGGGCAAAGCATAAGTTTTACCTTCCACCGTCACTTGGCGCTCTTCCATTGCTTCTAATAATGCACTTTGCGCTTTGGGGGTAGCACGATTAATTTCATCCGCTAACACCATTTGTCTAAATATGGGTCCAGGGTGAAAGGTAAATTGCTGCTTTTCAGGCTCAAAAACCGAAGCACCTAGAATATCCGCTGGCAGCAGATCACTGGTAAATTGAATGCGCTGATAATCCATCCCCATCAATTTTGCTAACGTGTGTGCTAACGTGGTTTTGCCGACACCCGGCAGATCTTCAATTAACAAGTGGCCACGGGCTAACAAACAGCAGATAGCTAATCGAATCTGTATTTCCTTCCCCAAAACTACTTGATTAGCGGCATGTAATAATGATTCTAAAGCACGGGTCATTCTAAATCCTAATTTTATTGGGAGATCAACAAGTTTTGGTTGTAACTGTCTGTATTTAGGTATAGCACGAAAGCGCGTTCGGCGTCAGCCTTTGTTTGAGTATAGCGCTTAGCGAGCATGTAATACTGCAAAACGCCCAAAACTTAAACTCTATCCTAATATTTATGTTGCTATTGCAGTAAAAAATTTTAATTTTATTTATACTTATCGAGTACTTAGTTTGTTTAACCCTTTGTAGAATGCTTGAAACGCAATAGTGCTCACGGCCAAAATTTACACCTGTCATTACTTTACGAGATAATAAAATCAAATTTGCCAGTGCGTGTGCGGGCAAATTTAAGCAAGATAACGAAGCCTGCCAACCTATAACTGCCGTTGGTTGGTTTTTCAAACGTAGTATTCTAAAAATTAAGCCCGTTTCCCGAGAATTACCATGAGTCGTCTTCTTTTCAGTGCCCCACAGGCGCCAACTCCTGCAAACTGTTGCGCCGTTATCGTGATCTACCAACCTGATCCGCAATTTTTCCAACGCCTGCAGCTATGGAGCACTGGTTTTAAACATCTCATTATCATCAGTAATGGCGCCAGTAGCGGTTTTTATAGTCAATTAGATCAGACGATTGCCGCAATGTCTGCCAACATCACCCTGCAAATCAACCCGGAAAACTTTGGCGTCGCCAAGGCGCTTAATCAAGGCTTAGCGTATGCGCTACAGAGCAAATTTACGTGGGTCATCACTTTCGATCAAGACACCTTAATCTATCCATATCTCCTTGAAGAATTGACCTCAATCTATAGCAACGTGGAGGAGAAGCCTTTAATTTTAGGCTGCAATTACTGGCATGATGCCTTAAATAAAGCATTTGTTCCCCAAGACGTAGGCGCCGCATGTATTGAACGCAAAACCTTGATTAGTTCTGGCACGTTGTTGTGGACCGGGCTAATCCCGCGCTTGGGATTATTACGCGAGGATTATTTTATCGATTCAGTCGACCATGAATTTGCGCTACGGGCTCGGCGTTTTGGTTTAAAACTGTGGATGAGTACGCGGATTCTGATGCGCCAAAGCATAGGTAATTCGCATACATTCCAAAGACCCGCTCTGTTTCGTATTCCCGAACATACGGCCTTACGTAAATATTATATTTTTCGTAATTGCTTAACCACCATGTTGACCTACTGGCAAGATGAACCCGCTTGGTGTCTTAAACAATGCGCACGGCTGCTACTTGAAACACTCACCATTATTGGTTTTGAACAACATAAACTCAATAAACTTTATGCTATCGCTTTAGGCATTAGCCACGCACTTTTGGGTAAAATGGCACAATTATCCCCGTGTCCCAGCCGAATTTGTCCTGATGCCAGCCAACCCCCAAACTGATTTATTGATCTTAGGTGTTTACCCAACCTCTGACGGATACCCGAACGTCAAATATCGTCTTCAAGATCTACACGCACTCCCAGAGT
>SXIZ01000112.1 GCA_005779525.1 Methylococcaceae bacterium | reverse complement strand
TGCAGTGGATAAACTTGGGGGGGGGGTCTTTGTATAGCGAAATCACGGATAACCTACCGTTTATTGAATTGGTACAGCGCTTAACCCATGACTATGGCGTCGAGGTGTATATCGAGCCTGGCAACGCGTTAGTGGGTAAAGCGGGTTACTTAGTCAGTACGGTAATTGATACCTATCTCAGCGACAGTCAGCGGATTGCGGTGTTGGACACGTCGGTCAATCATTTGCCTGAAGTCTTTGAATACCAAATTAAACCGGAGGTGATCGGGATGCTGGAACACTCAGGGCATGCTGTCACCTTAGTCGGATCAACCTGTCTGGCAGGGGATGTATTTGGGGAATATCAGCTTGAGCATGAACTGAACATCGGCGATAAAATTATCTTTAAGCATGTGGGGGCCTATTCGCTGATTAAAGCCAGCCGTTTTAATGGCTATGCTTTACCGACGGTGTATCAAATGCATGCGGGCGAACTGAACCTATTAAAACAAGATAGTTATCACGATTTTCTACAGCAATGGTGGGTTTGATTAGCGATAGCGCCATTAACGTGTTACACCGATAGGCAGACAAATTTAGGCGTTACTCTGAAATTCAAAGCCTTATGGATTTGCCTTGCACATGTTTACAATGCATCAGGATTTTACTGTTGCTAGTGTTTCTGGCTTAATAAGCAATACGCCTGTGCACAATCGAGAATTTTTGATATCCCGGCTTAACCGAATCGGAGAATATGTATGCAAGCTGTAATCATGACTGCTATTGGCTCGCCCAAGGTGCTGCAACTGACTGAGCTCCCGGAACCAGCAATTAACAAGCCCAGCGACGTTAAAGTCAGGTTGTATGCTGCCGGGGTTAATCCTATTGATACTAAAATCCGCCGCAATGGCTTATTAGGCAATCAGCCGCTGCCAGCGATACTTGGCTGTGATGGCGCGGGTGAGGTTGTGGAAATTGGCGCAGCCGTAGATAAATTTAGCGTTGGGGATCGCGTTTGGTTTTTTAATGGTGGCTTAGGGCAGGACCCCGGATGCTATGCACAATATAGTGTCATTGATCAGCGCTGGTTGGCATTGATGCCTGAGAGTAGTGACTATGCAACCGCCGCAGCCGGACCGTTGGTACTGATTACGGCTTGGGAGGCATTGTTTGATCGCGGCAGCTTGCAAGCCGGACAAACGGTTTTAATCCATGCCGGGGCTGGCGGGGTCGGGCATGTGGCCATTCAACTTGCCAAACTACAGGGTGCAAAAGTCATAACCACCGTGAGCGATCAGTTGAAAGCGGACTTTGTACATGCCTTGGGCGCAGATGTAATCATTAATTATCCGCGCCAAGATTTTGTAAGTGTTGTAAACACCGTGACCCAAGGTCAAGGCGTGGATTTGGTCTTAGATACCGTGGGGGCTGAAGTGTTTAAACAGAGTATTGCCGCGACCAAACACTTTGGCCGTTTGATCACTTTATTAGACCCAGGTGTACAAGAGTTTAAAGAAGCGCGGTTACGCAATCTACTCATTGGGTTTGAATTAATGCTTACCCCAATGTTACGCAATCTTGATGCTGCGCGGGATAAGCAAATTCCTATCTTACAACAGTGCGCCAAATGGATAGATCAAGGCGAGTTAATTATCCATTTAGCTAAAACCCTGCCTTTAGAGCAAGCCATTACCGCCCATCAATTGATTGAAACCGGGCATGTCAGTGGTAAGATCGTGTTAATCCCCAGTTGATACTTAATCCAATGCTTTAATATTAAGAGAGCTTTAAGTTTTCTGACAGCAGCTACGGATTACACGTATGCATCAGTGAAGAACTTTTTCCAATAAGCTTTAAAGCAGGAAAAAAGTACCCCTCTTAGCGGCCAATGCGAAAAAACGATACCGCATGTTGTAATTGATTAGCCTTATTTTTAACTTCTTCTGCAGTGGAGGCTAATTGTTCTGAAGACGAGGCGTTTTGCTGGGTGATATGGTCGAGTTCCCCCATAGCATGGTCTATTTGTGAAAACTCGTGTGCTTGTTTTTCAGAAGACTCGGCAATTTGGGCAACTAACTCGGAGGTTTGTCGGATATGGGGAACGAGGGCAAGTAACAATTTGCCAGTTTCTTCCGCAATATTGACACTATTGTGCGCAAGATCATTGATTTCTTTTGCCGTAGCTCGACTATTTTCAGCGAGTTTACGCACTTCTGCTGCGACCACGCTAAAGCCTTTACCATGCTCTCCCGCGCGCGCTGCCTCAATGGCGGCATTCAGCGAAAGTAGATTAGTTTTATACGCAATATCTTCAATTAATCTAATTTTACTGACAATTTCTTGCATAGCATTGACGGTCAATTTAACTGATTCGCCGCTGGCGTTAGCATCTTGCGCGGCAATAGTCGCGATTTTGCTAGTGCTTCTAGCATTTTCAACATTTAAAGACATTGAGGTGTTCAATTGTTTAACTGAGGTAGTGGTATCTTCCACTTCTGACGCTTGCTCTACGGAGGATTGACTGAGCATGTTTGAGGTAGCGCTTATTTCTTTGGCGGCGTCTGCGAGTTCATCGGCATTTTGACGCACTAAAGTAATGACTCCACTTAATTGATCACGCATATTTTTCAAAGCATACAATAGGCTAGTATGATCCTCTTGCCGTAACTGAATCTCAACATCGAGCTCGCCGTTGGCTAATTTAGCGACTCGATCCAGGGCATAAGTGGGTTCACCACCAAGTTGCTGCAATAGGGATTTTGAAAGCCAGAAGGAACAGACTGCTCCGGTAATCAGTGTGCATGTCAACGCGACAATTCCGTAATAAAAACCCTGTTGTGCCGCTTGGTCTGCATTTTCACTCACACGTTTGACGTCGGCTTGAATTAATTTTTCGGCTTCATCCAGTAAGGCCGTAGGTTCTCGATCGATTCCGGTGACAGCATTATCACCGACTGTCGCATCTGCCCCGGATTGAGTAAATGCCTCCAAGCCTTTCCGATACTGTTGCGCCATTTTGCTATGCGCTTCTAAGAAAGTGATAATCTTATCGCGTGCAGAACCTTTTGGCAGTTGCGCTACTAATTTTTGCGCATCTTTTTGCGTGTCAGCTTCCTTCTCTTGAAATCCTTTCCAGTACTTTTCTAATTTTTGTGGGTTTTTGCCGCGTAACAGTACATTTTTCCATTCTTGGACCTGTACTTTAAATTCACTTTGAACGTGCATGACATTTGAAGCGCTCTCCTGAATTGTGCGAACCTCAATCTTATAATTGTCCAGAGCATATTTTAATCCAGCAATACAAATGCCACCCCCGAGTATTATCATGAATGCGATCATTAAATAAGTGAGCATTAACATGGTGCGCAAGCTGTAAGCTGGTTTTTTAGATAACATTGAACACCTCCAGTATTCCTATGAGCAAGGATGTGATTTTTGAAAAAGCTAAGAAGTGGTGAATTAACCGTATGAATTTAGGGTGGTGGGTAAGTTGGAAGTTTAATCACAACTGTTTTTTCCATTCCTGCATGGCATGGGTTAGCTGAATTGAAATTTGGACGTATTCTCCACCGTGTAACAGCATGCTTTTGGCTTCGAGGGTTTTACCTGACTGCGCCAATTCTGCTACTTGCGCCGCAGATTTGTGGAAGGAGGCGTGTAAAGCGACAACTTGGTGGTAGTGCTCTGAGGATTTCTCTTGTGGGCTTAAGGAGTTACCATACAGCCATTTTCCAAAACCACATTGATTATCCATCCGAATAGTGGCCACGGGGACATCGATTTCACCTGTGGCAATGCAATTGGCTAGGCGCTTCTTCCACATGCCATGCGCACCAATGGCTTTTTCAATTTCAGCAGCTTGACTGGATTCTTGCTTAGTTTGCGATTGCTGCGTTGCGAAAGTTGTATGCAGTGTCTCTGCGGTTTGCTCTACATCGACTAGATTAAAAAAAGCTACGATTTGTTGTAAACCTTCGGCGTGGCTGCGCATATCGGCTGCAGTGTCGTTGAGTTGGGATGCCATATCCGCATTCTGCTGCGTTGTTGTATCCAGTTGATTAATGGCCCGGGTGATCTGATTGAGTCCCTGGGATTGTTCGGCAGACGATAAGGTTATGTTGGCGACTAACTGTGCCGTTTGCTGAATATTAGGGACGACGGTGGCTAATACTTTACCTGCTTCCTCGGCGATTGCTACGCTATGCTCGGTGAGTTGATTAATCTCCTGTGCTGTCTGCCGACTGTTTTCCGCCAATTTTCGGACTTCGGCTGCTACCACACTAAATCCTTTACCGTGTTCTCCGGCACTTGCGGCTTCGATGGCGGCATTTAGGGATAATAAATTGGTTTTATAGGCGATGTCTTCTATCAATTCAATTTTTTCAGCAACTTGATGCATGGCTCCAACCGTGCGTTTCACTGCTTCACCCCCGTTGAAAGCTTCATTGGCAGATGTCGTTGCAATCTGGTTAGTAAAGTTGGCATTTTCAGCATTCTTCTTAACTGAAGCATTTAATTCTTCTAACGATGCATTAGTTTGTTCTACGCTAGCTGCATATTGCAGCGCCGATTGCGTTAAGAAATCCGCCGTGTGCGTGATGTGGTGCGCAACCTCACTCAAAGCATTGGCTTTGATGAGCACGCTGTGAATGATTTGAGCTAAATTTGCGCGCATCTGTGCAAGTTCATAGAGTAGACTGTGTTTATCATGGTTTTGTATAACAATTTCCTGCTCTAAATTACCCTGCGCTAATTGCTTGACTGCCGCAACAGCATAAGCAGGTTCTCCACCTATTTGGCGAATAAGTGCGCGGGTAAATCCCAGTACCAGCAAACTTGCAAGGGTAAACAAGCACGCACTGACTAAAATTAAATGGATGACGTTGGAATGAATGTCTTGATCCATGACGGCTAAGGAATAGTCAACGCGCACCGCGCCCAAAATAGTGCCTTCCGGTTCCGCATGACAGCTAAGACAATTAGTGCCATTCACGTTTGCGCTTGCCACGACTGGAATTAAAACACTTAAGCTGCGTTCAGAGTTGTGCTCGCCCAACTGCGTAATATGCTTACCCGCAAGTGCTTGCTGGTCGAAAGTGTCGCGCGCTTGTTGCTCGTTTTTTCCGGCGCCGAAGGTTTTAATCAAGGCTGCAGATCGAATTAAACGAATATCTAGTAGCTCTTTATTGCTAAGCGTTTTTTGGCGTAGACCTTCTTTTTCTGCCAACGCCCCAGTTAACATAAGCGTATTCAGTGCATCAAAATAACTTTTGGCAATATTGGTAGCATCTTTGGTGGCTAATGCCTGCACCATCCGGCGTTCATGATTTAGCGTGATTAAGGTCGTAATCATGGATAACGAAACCAATATCAGGGTCATCAGAAAGTAAATACGTTTTTGCAGAGTCAGTTTCATACGTTATTCCAATAAAACACTGTTGCATTAGGGCGTAACAATCTTGGGGGAGCGCGCAAGCAGCGCTTAAACTGCTGCACATTTGGATAAAATAATATTGATTTCCTTAGTCAAAGCATGTATTCCTCGTATCGCTAGGCCAAGTTGCAAAAAACAACATGTGCATCTGATGATCAAGAATTATCTCAAAAAAAATGAGGTTTTATAGGCATAAAAAGGCGTCTGGGGATGTACTGTCGTAATAATTTTCCTCGGGAGTTCGCCTTCCGCTCCCATCTTGATTTGAACTTAGATAGACTGGTTTCATACCAGATGGGAGAATACCCAGACGTTGGTTGGTACGCACCTCTACCTCTATCTTGGGATCAAGAGTGAGACCTGGATTAAGTGATTTAAGCCTCAGTCGAGTTAATTTAAGATGCGTTTGAGCAAAATAAAATATAGCAGGTAACCCACAAAATTTTTGCTAACCAGCAATTCTTTTTTTGTTTGATGACTTAAATGGCTAAACAACGTGAAATAATTGTTATAGAAGTCTTTGCAAATCCAGTTAGACGCTCACGCTTAAAGCGAAAATCAGGCAATGAATTTTTTTGATTTTGCAGACTATAACTAATTTATGGCATAGGATCTGCTTTTTGAAAAATAAATGTCAATTAATCGGCGGGAGAGCGGTCATGAATTTACAGGGTTCAGGAAGTGTAGCGTTAGTCACAAATACCAGTGGAATAGAGTCGAGTCAAAATACCATTAGCGGTAATGGGAGTGCACCGTCAGCGCCAGGTGAAAATCTGACAGCGGTGTTTAATAACACCCTGGCACAACAATTGGCGTTGTTAAAACAAGCAGATTCTCCCACAAATGCGGTACTCAGCGCGGGGCAACCCGTTGGGGTAACCTCAGTTGTCAATGCAACGCCTTCGGGAGGAATTACTCTCGAAGCAAATAATTTTGCCTTACCAGCTATGAATACGGCTATTGCTAGTGCAGAGAACCTCAGCGGGTTGACCTTAAGTCAAGCATTACCGCAAGCGCAGCCTGTTGTGTTATTAGAAACCCATACCGCTGAAAGTGTAGCACCGCCAAACACCGTCGCTGTCGATAAAAACGTGACACCCGTCATGCATTTGACGGAAACGTTGCAACAACTAAAAGATATAATGACAAAATTGGATGGTTTGAATATTCAACAAACCCAAGTAAATCAAAGTACTCTTGCTGACTTAAGTACTTTGAAACAACAGGTGCAAGAAAGTTTGCAGCAGGTGCAACAATTGCTGCAACAAGCTCAGGTGCCTCAAGGGGTAAGTGGTGTCAATCAAGCTCAGGTGCCTCAAGGGGTAAGTGGTGTCAATCAAGCTCAGGTGTTTCAAGGGGTGAGTGATGTCAATCAGGCTCAGGTTCTCCAGACTGCTGAACTACCGCTAACTCAAGATTTACAGCTGGATGTTAGCAATGTGTCACAAGTATTAACACCAAAACAAAATTCCAAGACTGCTGCACTGCCGCTAACTCAAGACTCACAGCGGGATGTTACTAATGTGCCTCAAGCATTAACGCCCACTCAAAATCTCCAGACTACAGAACTGCCGCTAACTCAAGGTTTACAGCAGGATGTCAGTAAGGTGGCGCAAGCGTTAACTGCCACTCAGGACGCTTTACAAAAGGTCGAGGCGGCACTTAAACAAGAGACGTTAAATGTTGATCAATTGCCGCACATATCCATGCTTAGGCAAAATTTTGCCGTCAGCGAAGGTAAAACCTTGCCGACAGCAACAAAAGTCAATGCAGCACCAGAGAACTCCGATACCTTAGCAGAATTAAATACTACCTTGGCAGAATTAGCGCTGGCCTTGACGCAAGTCACCTCAGCTAATTCAAAAACCACAGAGGTCACTTCGGTGACGTCTAATCCGGTGAGTCCGAAAAAATTGCGTAGCGATTCCGACAACGTATTGCTGACTACAGGAATCCCAGCGCCCATCATGCCAGTGCAAATCGACACGCCAGTTACCACGCCGTCAGGGGCAGGAGCACATTCAGAGTCAACATCCAATGATGCCTTCGCAGGATCGGCTGCGCTGGAATTACAAAACCCTAAGCTATCCCAGCTCATCGATAAATCAGTAAACAGCTCGTCCGTCACGCAAGCAATAACTACGCAGCAGGGTAGTGCGGAAGCAAAAAGTGCAGGCTTTGTAACCCCGGCTTCTACTCCGAATATTGGTTTGAATTCGAGTGCTGTTACCCAAGTTTTACCTGACGAAATTGCTAGCAGTAAGCAAGCCCTAAACTCACTGGATAGCTTATCCGGCTTAGCGAATGCAGGTGCGGATACTGCCGCTAAAGAGTTATCCAACCGAGTCGCCTCTGATATGGCGCAACTCGGACAACAATTACCCGTGGAAAGCAAAGTCAGTGTGCCTCCCATGACTAAGCACGTTTACAGTGCGGAGTGGAATCAAGAATTAGGTTCCAAAATAGCCTGGATGACCTCGCAAAATATTTCCTCTGCGGATATCAAACTTAATCCAGAACATTTAGGCCCGATTTCTATTCGTATCGATATGCAAAATGATCAGGCAAATATTTCATTTACCGCCTTTAATTCTGGGGTAAAAGAATTGCTGGAGGCCTCTATTCCTAAGCTGCGTGAAATGTTGGGCAGTCAACAGCTCAATTTGGCGGATGTGAACGTCGCACAGAATGCCTTTTCAGATCAAGGTCAATCTTCAGCGCAGCAGAATAGACCGGGTCAAGAAGGCTATCGTCCTCCCACACAAACGCAGGAAAATTTAATGCATACCGCCGGGGAAGCGGAAGGGGTAATCGATGAGGTGGCGAATCAGATTGAACAAAGCCGTGCAATTGTCACCCAAGGAATAGTCAGTTATTACGCCTAATTCGCAGTTCCAAAGGTGGTATCCTCGCTCTTCTTAGCGCCGCATAGCAAATTGTCACGCTGCATATTTTAATTTTAATTGAAGTATGCAGTTCAATCCGTTGTGACGGTGCTTGCCCCAGTTGTCCAAAAATTTGGTCTGGCAATTTTTAGAACTCTAGGTTAAGCGGAGCTAGCTGACTTGTCTGCTGGAAAAATTAGCTTAGCCAATGGTCTTTCAGCTGCTTTATTAGCTCTTCACTTCAAAGCACGGGTCTCTACCAAACCTATTACATCACGGAATGAATATCGATTAGCGATTGATGCTGCAATTTTTGTAACCGTGAATAATCTATTAACATTATCTCTACGCAATTTCAGTTGATTAAAAAATTACTAGTGTGGTCAGTAGCTAGGTAAGGGTCTTGCGTTGGGAATGTTATGGACTAAAACTTGTTATTTTAAAGAAGCTCGAAGCAAAATTGTTACCGAAAGATGCATTAAGTTCGACTCTATGGCTGGGAAAGTGAGAGGTGACAAGCGCAATGCGCAATGCTGTAAGCCCAAGCCGATCAATTTATCCGTCTAACGAGTTATGTCTGGGAAAGCCATCTTAAAAGTTGGTTTATGCAGCTGATATTAGTGTTAGGGCATTTCATAAACATAATGTAGAATTAGTTTGAGTGGTAGGATCAAATCCACCGCCATTTTCATTACCCAACCTATATCGGGTAGATCAAAAACACTTTTTGGCTTTAAGAATTAAGCTAAAGTCATTGTATTTAAAAAAATTTCTAGATTTAGCAACTAATGTTACGCGGTTGTTTTGACTAATCAATAGCGGCATAGAATCAAAATCGCAAGTCGTTGATTTATTGTTGCACCTGCATAACATCAATTTTTATTTAAAAAATACTGTAACTATTCAGCGAAAAATATTAAAAAGTACTTGACAGGGTTTTTGCTCTAAAAAGTAAAAAGCGCTGACGACTGTACTGTGCGAGTAAAACCACATTAAATTCCTTCACAAAACGCAATATGATGAAAATTTAACTGTA
>SXIZ01000111.1 GCA_005779525.1 Methylococcaceae bacterium | reverse complement strand
TCGGGAGAGTATTTATCGGTGCCCGCTTCGGTCGGTTTTATTGCCTTGCTAGGGATTGCTGTGCTCAATGGCGTGGTAATGGTCAGTTATTTTAATCAGCTTCGGGCAACGGGCATGGAGATAATGCAAGTCGTTATGCTAGGCTCGGTCAGACGTTTACGGCCAGTCTTAATGACCGCCAGTATTGCCGCGTTTGGCTTGGTGCCCTTGTTGTTTGCGACTGGGCCAGGTTCTGAAATTCAACGCCCTTTGGCAATTGTGGTGATAGGTGGCTTAGTGTCCTCGACGTTTTTAACCTTATTTTTATTGCCGATTTTATATCGCTTATTTGGAATTGCTAAGGAGCAGACCGAATGACTTTAGAATATTTAGTCACTATCAATGTTCCGCCCGCTATTGAAGGCAGTGTGGTGGATTGTTTGCTGATGTTGGAAGTGGAGCATGGTTTTTCCAGTTTTCCCGTCAGTGCGCATCATCATCTCAACGAGGGCTTGACTTTGGCTGAGCAAGTCACTGGGCGACAAAAGGAAATTCGTTTTCAGATTTATGTTTCTAAATCCGGTTTGCACACCTTAATTACTCAATTGCGGCAGGAGTTTTCAGGTGCAGGTCTGCATTACTGGGTTTTGCCGCTTGCAGATAGTGGGGTGATTTGACCCGCGGTTTTCTGATGGCTACTAGCCACTCCAAAAATAAGCGTATTATTTTTCGTCATCTTGCAAGTCAGTTACATCTAATTCTGGCATAGATTCTTCGGGGCACGCTAAGCCTGCATCCTTCAAAGTCTTACGCATACACTCAACATGTTGATCTAAAGTATGAATATGATCTAACATCCGATGAATAGCATTCGCGACCGGATCAGGCATATCTACCGTTGCACCATAAGGGTCAAAGCCCATTTTATAGGCAATTTGATTACGACCATCGTTGGATTTGTCGTTTTTGGCCGTGACTACACGGCCAGGAATGCCAACCACCGTTGAATTTTCGCCCACGGATTTTAAAACCACAGAGTTGGAGCCAATACGCGAATTTGCGCCAATTTCTATCGGTCCTAAAATCTTGGCGCCCGCGCCGATCACAACGCCATGGTGTAAAGTCGGGTGGCGTTTACCTTTATTCCAGCTGGTTCCACCGAGGGTGACGCCATGGTACAAGGTGCAATCGTCGCCAATAATAGCCGTTTCACCAATCACCACCCCCATACCGTGGTCAATAAAAAAACGACGACCAATTTGGGCGCCTGGGTGAATTTCGATACCTGTCAGCCAACGACCAATATGCGAAATAAAGCGGCCTGCCCAACGATACCCTCTCACCCAAAAATAATGACTGATCCGATGAATTTGTACCGCATGAAATCCAGGATACGTCGTGATGACTTCAATCACTGATTGTGCAGCAGGATCGCGTTCAAATACACAGCTAATATCTTCTTTAATTCGGTTTAGCATGATTTATTGTTGTTATTATGGTTTTGGGAAAAGCGTAAGATGCCGCGTAAAATATCCAACTCTTTAGTGTCTAAATGGGTACGGTTGTAGATGCGGCGCAAGCGACGCATAATCGAGCGCGATTTTTCCGGGTGCAAAAAACCAATATCCGCAATTGTTTGGAGTAAATGCACATAAAAAGCTTCCATTTGTTCTGCATTGGCCAACGGTGCGGCTCCGGCATCACCAATAGCTTTAATTTCTTGATGGCCAAAGGTTAAAAACAATTCGTAACCGACGACTTGCACTGCCGCGGCCAAATTGAGTGAGCTAAATTCAGAATTGCAAGGAATACGCAGTAAGTACTGACATAAGTCCAATTCATGATTTTTCAAGCCAGAATTTTCTCGTCCAAAGACGATGGCAACTTTTGTCTGGCTGGGTAGGGTTTGTAAAAAATTGACACATTCTCGGGGAGTTAATTCTGGCCAGCTGATGGTGCGTGAACGTGCGCTAGCGCCAATCACAACGGCGCAATCTTGCAAAGCCTCCGCTAGGCTGTCGCAAATCTCAGCACGCATTAAGATATTATCCGCCCCTGCGGCTCTGGAGGTGGCTTCGGCACTGGGGAAAATTTTGGGTGACACCAGCGTGAGCTGGCTTAAACACATATTTTTCATCGCTCGGGCAACGGCACCAATGTTGCCTGGGTGTGAAGTCTCGACCAAAACGATTTTTATGTTGGCTAACAAACGATTATCTCATCTTAAAGCAGGTAAAAAACAGCAACTATAGCAAAATATTTGTTATGCTATTCGGTTTTATCACTGTTCATATACGTCATATGCATCCAATGCTCACTATTGCCGTACGCGCTGCTAGAAGTGCGGGCGACATCATTTTACGCTCTGCTGAAAACATTGATCGGATCCAGGTTGATCAGAAAAGCAAAAACGATTTTACTACAGAGGTTGATCGTGCCGCAGAACAAGAAATTATCAAAATCATCAAAGCGGCTTTTCCAGAGCATGCGATCTTAGCGGAAGAAAGCGGCGCGCATGCGGGCAATGATTTTGTTTGGGTGATCGATCCGTTGGATGGAACCACGAATTTTATTCACGGCTTTCCGCAGTTTGCGGTGTCTATCGCGCTTAAGATCAAAGGTCGTCTAGAGGTTGGGGTCATCTATGATCCCTTGCGGGATGAGCTGTTTACTGCCAGTAAAGGCGGTGGTGCGATGCTCAATAACCGTAAAATCCGCGTGACCAAACAAAACAGTCTTAAAGGCTCATTAATTGGTACCGGATTTCCTTTTAAAAAGCAGCAACATTTGGACGCCTATTTGCAAATGTTTCGAACCATCTGCGTGGATGCGGCAGGCATTCGACGTGCAGGTTCTGCGGCGTTAGACTTAGCCTATTTAGCTGCTGGACGCTTTGATGGCTTTTGGGAAATTGGATTGTGTGAATGGGATATGGCCGCAGGCATTTTGTTGGTGCAAGAAGCGGGAGGGGTCGTCACTGACTTTTCGTTTAATGATGATTATCTCAATACTGGTAATCTGATAGCGGGAAATCCGCGCATGCAACAGTTATTGTATCAAGCCATCCAGCCGCATGTGGGTGATAGTTTAAAGTAATGCCTTTAGTGCAATGCTGCCAGTGATTTTGCTAGGCAGCTAGAGCCTATATTTGCCGCGATAAAAATATTAACTATTGAATCGCATAATCTTTTTGATCATATTAAGTACACCCCCTTTTAAACTTTCTTTTAATTAAAAGCATAAACTTCTATTTTTTTCGATCTTCTACCATACTTAAATATGTAGTAAACAAATAACCCAGTATTTGGATATATTTAGGAATGGTTGATTTATGAAGCAAGCCACGCGACTAGGTATCTTTTTTTATGTATTGAGTTGTTCGATGACCATACCCTCATCTGCTGCGGCAGCAGGTAGGCAGAGTGTGGTCGCAGATCAGCATATTCGTAAAATTGTGGAAAGTCTTTTAGAGGAAAAAAATCAAAAGATTGAGCAGTTGGAAGCTCGGATTAAACAGTTGGAACGTGTGCAAGCAGCCAATTCTAATACAGAAGAAAAGAATTTAGTCGACAAGACGCCTGTCGGATCTAAACCCATCCCTGTACAAGCCAATGCAGAAAAAACCGAAGTGACTAAAAAAGGCTCAGAAAAAACTGCAGCAAGTGTAGCTGAGTCAAAAGGCAGTCAAGATTCTTTATTATCGAAGTTAGGTGACTTAGGCGAAGAATTGCAGGAGTTAAAAGATAAAGCAGAAGAAAAAGGCTTAGGAATTAGCGGTTTTTTTGATATCAATGCTAAAACCGATAATTCCACGGAGCAGAATTTTAGTGTCGGTTCTGTGGAGTTAGATCTAGAGTATTCTTATAACGACCATTTTGCGGCGAGCTCGGCTATCGTATTATGTGGAAACTCTTCTGGGACGGATTACTCGGCTCCGGCCGCAATCACCTGTGGCGGCAGTGGTCCTGGAGGTTTAGGTGGCGGCGGTGCCGGGATTGCCGTTGCGTTAGTGGATTATCATATGTTTGATAACGCCATCCCTCCTCGTGGTCGGATTTTTAATAATCAAGGCTTCCATATACAAGCAGGTCGTTTTGATATTCCGTTCTCTACCGATTATCAATATTTTGCTAACTCCGACCGAGTCACTATTACTGCGCCGATTACCACCTCACGCATGCAACTCGGTGGTTATAATGGCGACGGAATTCGTTCTTATGGTTCTTGGGAATTTGTTAACTATTCCTTATTTTGGACCGACGCCATGTACGCTAATGATGGAACTTCAGTGGGGGGAAGATTGGGTTTGGCGTTTGGGCAAAACAACTATCGTAGTCATAAAAACAATCCGCAAGGCATTGAGCTTGGTGCTTCATTTCTGGGCGACCTAGATAAAAATCGCAACTTGCGACATGCCGTTTATGGTTTAGACTTTAGTGTGGCTTATAGTTTCTTACGCTTACAAAATGAATTGATGTTACTGCAAGCCAAAGATAATTTTATCGATGATGAGGGCAACGACTATGGTAAGCAACATGAGTTAGGCTTCCATTCAACCTTGCTTGCCGATTTGGAACGTTTTATTAAACACCCAGTAATCGCATTTGTGCGCTATGGTCGCTGGCAACCTAAGGCGACTGCGCAACAGGATTTTGATGGTTCAATAGTTGGTATTGGCAATATTTCGGCGTTGACTGCAGGGGTTAATTACCGCTTCAATGATAATCTTAAGATCAAATTTGAATATACCGATTCACTTGGAACCTACACGCACGAACGATATTTTGATAAAAAATTGGGTATCGCACAGTTAGTGGTGTCTTTTTAATATGCGGGGTAACAAATCTTGAAAGCACATTTTAAATTCGCATGTTTACTTTTGCTGTTTGTCCAAACTGGATTGGCTTTAGCAGCGGCAAACACTAATCCACATGAAGTTTCTGTGCATAATCAAGCTGGGGATTGTGGCAGTTGTCATGTTGAATCGAAACAGCATCTTAAAGAGGAGTTGTTAGAATCTAAAAATCATCAGATGGACCGTGAGGTCTATAAAGCAGATGGGGTTGAAATGTGTTCGGGATGTCATAATCCGAATGACGGCCATAAAGTGGGAATTAAGTTAGATTTTGAAATCCCGGCTGACTTACCCTTGGGAGCAAAAAATAAAATGACCTGCTTAACCTGTCATTATACCCACGGTAATATGAAGAGTAATCGCCCGCAGGCCAGCGTGAGCTTTATGGATAGAATGTTGGATGCAGAGCGATTACAGAAAAGTTATCTACTTCGCCGAAATAATGCTGACGGCGAACTCTGCTTAATTTGTCACAATGCCACTGGAGGCGCTAAATAATGTCAAACAATACTTCTAAACGTCGCAATATTTATATTAATAAAGCCTTTCAAGGGCGTTTTATCGTAGGCGTGTTTTTGCTAATTGTTTTATCAGGGCTGTGTTCGGCTTTGTTAATTTATTGGATTACTGGCGGTGATTTGCAAGCGCAGTCGCAATCAGCGCATACCAATATTATGACGTCTCTAGAACACCTTGGCGTGTCAATTTTTCTCGGCAACTTGGTTTCAATGTTAATTGCTGGATCGGTTGCTACCTTTGTCGTGCTCTATGCTTCACATAAAATTGCTGGGCCGTTGTATCGCTTTGAAAAATTATGTGAACAAATTGGTGATGACCAATTAGATAACATTACCGCGTTAAGAGAACATGACCAATTACAAGAATTAGGTAAAGCGTTTGCCATTATGTCGACAAAATTACGTAATCGGAAAGATAAACGCCTCATGCAAATTTCCAAACTGGTCGGGCAAATTGAGCAACTGCAAAAGGATGTTTCGATCCCAAGTCAACAGGCTGAAGTTTTGGAGCAGATGCGCCAAACATTATTGGAAATTGAATAATTCAATGCTTGATGATGTAAAGTAAACTGCAAAATGATGTTTGAAATTTTAAGAGGAATGGGGTTGCGGGTATGGGATATATAAGCTTTAAAGCACGGATTATATTGGGCTTCGGAATAGTATTATTTTTAATGGCTGGTTTGGCGGTATTCACCTATTTTACTAATGCTCGCAATGAAGTGAATCTGGTAGAGATTGATACTGCCTATTTACCCGATGCCCTGTTGGCATCTGCTATGGCTAAAAATGTTGTGGATGTTCAACAATTCCTCACGGATGTCTCTGCAACGCATGATACTGCTGGTTATGCCGATGCCGAAAACGCGGCGCTTGCTTTCAAAAAAGGTCTGCAAGGGCTCAAAACGCATGCCGCAGGTGAAGCTGAATTTCTAAATCGTTTGGACGCCTTAGATCACGACTTTGATAAATTTTATGCCGATGGTAAACACATGGCTGATGTTTATGTTAAGAGTGGTGTAGAAGCAGGCAATCAGATTATGGAAGAGTTCGATAAAACCTCTGAAAATCTGACGGTTCGTATGGAAGCTATTCTAAATGAGCATGTAAATGATGTGAACGCACATGTACATGCACTCACCTTAGCTTCGCAGTTTAATTCCAAAGTCATGGGCTGGACCGCCTTTTTGAGCTTTATTATTGGGTTATCGATTGCCCTGTATTTAACGCGCTACTTGACTCAGCAATTAGGTGTGGACCCGAAAGACGCGAAAGAAATTGCCAAAGAAATTGCCGACGGTGATTTTAGTCGTAAGATCGAATTGTCCGCGAATGACGACAGTAGTTTATTGCATGCTTTAGTCGATATGCAGCAACAATTGCGGGTGCGTATTGAGCGTGAAGCGGAAGAAAAAGCCGAGGCACTGAGAATCCAGAAGGCGTTAGATAAGGCTGAATCCAGTTTAATGATGGCCGATGAGCATTACAATATTATTTATGTTAACGAAGCCTTGGTGAAAATGTTTCGTGCGGGACAGGATGATTTCCGCAAAGATCTTCCAAGCTTTGACGTTGATAAATTGCTCGGTAGCAATATAGATATTTTTCATAAAAATCCTGCGTACCAGCGCTCTGTGCTTAATGCGATGCAGACTACTGTCAAATCCAGTTTTATTTTGGGCGGTAGACATTTGGATTTTGTGGCAAATTCGGTGAGAAATGAGCAAGGAAAACGCGTCGGTACCGTGGTGGAATGGGCAGACCGTACGGTTGAAATCAAGATTGAAGATGAAATTAAAGCAATTGTCGAAGCTGTTAAATCAGGAGTGTTAGACGGGCGTTTAACTACGGATAATAAAACAGGCTTTTTGCAAACCTTAAGCGTTAATATTAACGAACTGACTTCTGTGATTGAAAAAGTGTTTTATGACATTGCCAGTGTGATGCAAAGTATGGCTTCGGGTGATCTAAGTAATCGTATGACCCATGATTACGAAGGCATTTATGATAGCTGTAAAAATGACATTAACGCGACTCTGGATAAATTGAGCGAAGTTTTTACTCAAATTCGGGATGCTGCCAGTTATATTAGTCATTCTTCTGATGAAATTGCGAGTGGCAATAATAATTTGTCGCAACGTGCGGAACAGCAAGCTGCAAATCTACAACAAACAGCGTCGAGTATGGAAGAGCTTACTAGTACCGTGAAAAATAATGCTGAAAATGCTCGTGAAGCCAATCATGTCGCCACCGTTGCGCGTGAACTTGCTGAGCACGGTGGAAAGGTTGTAGATTCTGCGATTAATGCCATGCAAGAAATCAATGAAAGTAGTACAAAAATTGCCGCAATTATTGGGGTGATTGATGAAATTGCTTTTCAAACGAATTTGTTAGCCTTAAATGCTTCGGTTGAGGCTGCCAGAGCGGGTGAAAATGGTCGCGGCTTTTCCGTGGTGGCCACCGAAGTAAGAAACCTTGCGCAACGTAGCGCCAATGCGGCGCGTGAAAGTAAGCTATTAATTCAAAATAGTATTCAAAAAGTACGTAATGGTACCGAATTCGTCAATGAAACGGGTAAATCCTTGAATGAGATCGTTGGCGGTGTGAAACAAGTGAGTTCGATTATTGCGCAGATTGCTTCTGCGAGTGCCCAACAATCGGCAGGCATCGAGCAAGTGAATCTTGCGGTTGCGCAAATGGATGAAATTACGCAACAAAATGCCGCCTTGGCTGAACAAGCTGCGGCAGCTAGCGTGTCAATGAATGATCAGACCGCAAATATGCGCGATTTATTGGCATTTTTTCATTTAAACGCTGAAGCTGCTAGCGTGTCTCGCACTACACCTTTACGTCCAACTGCTGGAAACACTAAAAATCTCAATAATGAGACACGTGGGAAAAAATCCTTAGAAAAACCCGTTTCGCCTAGCGTTATAGTTGCCTCTAACGCTACCGACGACTCGGAATGGGATGAGTTTTAAACAGAAATCCCACAAAGGTACTAAAACTTAATGTCCCTCTTCGATCACTATCGGTGGGGCATTAAGCTAATATAAATGCAGGGAGATCAAGCATATTGATAGACGCGCACATAATTTAGTAATGCTTTATACCATGTGCGCGATTAGAGGTTGTTAGGTTAGCGATGAATGTGAGCTAACTTTTTTCGACCTTCTTAAAATAAGCTAGCACTAAACTAGCTGAATTAGCTGAGTTTTTGCACGGCGGCTTTCGCTAAGTCACTTAATTCTGCGCCATCTTTCTGGCAATATTCGATAATTGCAGCACGCATTCTTGGGTCCCAAGAGCGTAAAATATGGTTTTTTACTCCCTCGGCAGCAACTTGCTTATCAGGATCGGCATTAAAAAAGTTGCTAATATCATTAGCCATTTTAATTAGTCTTTCTGTTTTCATACGTGAGATTCTTAGTGAATTAATTAAATGAATTCGGGTGAATTAAACGCTGTGGATGGGTATAGACCACATGTTGTTGATCGCGCGCAAAGCCAATGAGCGTGAGTCCCGTTTCTTCAGCAAGGCGTATCGCCAAGCCAGTAGGCGCGGAAATTGCTGTTAACAAGGTAATACCTACATACGCAGTTTTTTGTACCATCTCATAGCTGGCGCGACTGGTCACGACTACAAAACCTGCTTGCAAATCTTTTTGGGTGCGCAGTAGCAAGCCTATCAACTTATCTAATGCATTATGGCGTCCAACATCCTCACGCACGGCTTCAATGCCCTTACCAGGAATGGCCCACGCTGCAGCATGTACTGATCCTGTTAATTGATTTAAAGTTTGATGCTGGCGCAAATCGGCCAAAATGCCAGTTAAATCGTTGGCAGTTAAAGTTAAGCCAGCACTCACCGTGTCCGGTTGGCGTATAGCCTGCTGCAAGGTGCTCGCACCACATAAGCCACAACCAGTGCGTCCTGTTAAATTGCGACCTTTATTTGCAATGCAGCTAAAGCGCTCTTCTGGAATTTTAATGTGTACCTCAATGCCATTACTGCGATGGTAAACATTAACTTTGAGAAATTCAGTTACAGACTTGATAATGCCCTCGGTAATACTAAAGCCTAGGGCAAAATCTTCGATATTGGTCGGCGTTGCCAGCATGACCACATACGGCGTGCCATTAAAAATTAAGGAAATGGGAACTTCTTCAGCAATATAATCATCTTGCGAAGAATGCTGGGAGCCAACCCAACGATCAACTTTACTTTGTTGATAGCTGGGCCAGCCTAAATTTAATTCTAACGAGTGCATTGCTGCATTGTCGTTAGCCATTAGTGATTCCTTGCTCCAATAATTCCAATTGGTTATCGCTAAATGCTTGATATTCTTGCTGCCACGCAGACACTTGCGTAACTTTGGTGACTTGTACCGCAGTGACTTTATATTCTGGGCAATTAGTCGCCCAATCGGAATTGTCAGTGGTGATAACATTCGCACCAGATTCTGGGAAATGGAAGGTGGTGTAAACTACGCCAGGTTGAACCCGATCAGTCACCAACGCACGCAAAACCGTTTCGCCCGCACGACTTTTAATACCTACCCAGTCACCTTCTTTCACTCCGCGGTCTTCGGCATCATGCGGGTGAATTTCTAAGCGATCTTCTGCATGCCAAGCATTGTTTTCGGTACGACGAGTTTGCGCGCCGACATTATATTGTGACAAGATGCGTCCGGTGGTTAATATCAGCGGGAACATCGGCGTCACTTTTTCTTGGGTGGGCACAAACTCAGTGAGCATAAACAGCCCTTTACCGTTATCACGCATAAATTCTTGCGTGTGCATAATCGGGGTACCGACAGGTGTTTCGTCATTACAAGGCCATTGCACGCTACCTAACTCATCAATTTTGGCATAGCTGACGCCTTTGAAGCTTGGGGTCACACTCGCAATCTCATCCATAATTTCAGACGGATGCGCATAGTTCATGGGATAGCCCATGGCGTTAGCCAATAATTGGGTGACTTCCCAATCTTGATAGCCAGCAAGTGGGCGCATTACTTTGCGTACCGGAGATATACGTCTTTCAGCATTAGTAAAAGTACCGTCTTTTTCTAAGAAAGACGCCCCAGGCAAAAATACATGCGCAAATTTTGCCGTTTCATTTAAGAAAATATCTTGCACAATCACACATTCCATCGCTCTTAAGGCGGCATGTACATGTTTGATGTCTGGGTCAGATTGTGCTATGTCTTCGCCTTCGACATACAAGCCTACAAAGCTACCATCCAACGCGGCATCAAACATATTGGGAATACGCAGACCGGGTTCAGGGCTTAAGGGTGTGTTCCAAGTGGTTTCAAACAGTTCACGCGTAGCAGGGTCGGATACATGTCTATAGCCTGGAAACTCATGCGGAAAGGAGCCCATGTCGCATGAGCCTTGCACATTGTTTTGACCGCGTAAAGGATTCACCCCAACGCCGTTACGTCCTAAATTGCCTGTGGCCATGGCTAAGTTTGCAATACCGATGACCATGGTTGAACCTTGGCTATGTTCGGTTACGCCTAAACCATAATAAATAGCGCCATTTTCTGCTCCGGCATACAATCTAGCGGCAGCTCTAATTTCTGCGGCTGGAACTCCAGTAATACTTTCAGATGCTTCAGGGGCATGCTGTGGTTGGGCGATAAAGGTTTTCCATTTATTATAGGAGGCCACATCGCAACGTTCATTTACAAAACGCTCGTCTAAAAGGTTTTCGGTCACGACTACATGCGCGAGGGCATTAATCACAGCGACATTGGTGCTTGGACGCAGTTTTAAATGGTGGCTGGCCTGCACATGTGGTGTTTTAACCAAGTCAATTTCTCTTGGATCGACTACGATCAATTTTGCACCTTGGCGTAGGCGTTTTTTCATCAAGGAACCAAATACTGGATGCCCGTCAGTCGGGTTAGCACCGATCACCATAATGACATCAGCTTTTAAGACTGAGTCAAAATCTTGTGTACCTGAAGATTCGCCAAAGGTTTGTTTTAAGCCATAACCCGTAGGGGAGTGACACACGCGCGCACAAGTATCGACATTGTTATTACCAAAGCCTGCGCGGATTAATTTTTGCACTAAATAGGTCTCTTCGTTGGTACAACGTGAAGAGGTGATACCACCAATCGCATTTTTGCCGTGTTTGGCTTGGATACGTTTTAATTCAGATGCGGCATAATTAATCGCTTCTTCCCAGCTGACTTCTTGCCATTTGTCTTTAATGCTGGCACGAATCATTGGTTTAGTAATACGATCTTTATGGGTAGCATAACCAAACGCAAAACGCCCTTTAACGCAAGAATGACCATGGTTAGCTTTACCATCTTTATGCGGCACCATGCGGATCACTTGTTCGCCTTTCATTTCGGCGCGGAACGAGCAGCCTACACCGCAGTATGCGCAAGTGGTGACAATCGCATGTTCAGGTTGACCATTGTCAATGACAGATTTCTCCATTAATGTAGCGGTAGGACAGGCTTGCACACACGCGCCACAAGAAACGCATTCTGAATCCATAAAGGCTTCATTTTGGCCAGGAGAAACCTTTGAATCAAAGCCGCGACCATCAATTGTCAGTGCAAACGTTCCCTGCGTTTCTTCACAGGCGCGTACACACCGAGAACAGACGATGCATTTGCTCGGATCAAAGCTAAAATAAGGGTTACTGGTATCTTTTTCGGCATTTAAATGCGTGGTGACTGGTTTATAGCGCACTTCACGCAAACCAACCGCTCCTGCCATATCTTGTAATTCGCAGTCACCATTAGCTGAGCAGGTTAAGCAATCTAGAGGGTGATCAGAAATATATAATTCCATAATGCCACGGCGTACTTCCGCTAATTTGGCATTTTGGGTGGTGACTTTTAAACCTTCAGCAACGGGTGTGGTACACGAAGCAGGCATACCGCGTCCGCCTTCGATCTGAACTACGCACAAGCGGCAGGAGCCAAAGGGCTCGACACTGTCTGTTGCGCATAATTTAGGGATATCGATGCCTATGCTTGAGGCTGCGCGCATTACGGAGGTACCCGCTGGCACTTGGACCTTAAAGCCATCAATTTCCAACGAGACCAATTCGGTGGATTGACTGGCAGGTGTGCCAAAATCTTTTTCTTTATTCATGCTCATGTTTGTTACCTCGTGTCATTATCAGGCTGCGTTTTTTTGCTTACTTAGGCCAAAGTCTTCCGGGAAATGATTTAATGCACTTAATACTGGATAAGGCGTCATACCTCCAAGTGCACATAAAGACCCGTTCAGCAAGGTGTCGCATAAAGATCGCAATAATGGAATATTTTTTTCCAAATCGTGGCCTTGAATAATGTCATCTAATAATTCATAACCACGGGTAGAGCCTATGCGGCAAGGCGTACATTTGCCACACGATTCTACTGCGCAAAATTCCATGCTGTATTTGGCCATTTGGGCCATGTCTACCGTGTCATCAAAGACGACTACCCCACCATGACCCAAGACCGTCCAATTGGCGGCAAAGGCTTCATAATCTAAGGGCGTGTCGAATTGTGATTCGGGTAAATATGCACCTAGAGGGCCGCCTACTTGCACTGCGCGGATAGGACGACCAGATGCAGAGCCGCCGCCATACTCATAGAGTAATTCTCTTAAGGTCAATCCAAAACCCACCTCTACCAAGCCTGGGTGTTTGATATTGCCTGCTAATTGTAAAGGTAAGGTACCGCGCGAACGACCCATGCCGAAATCACGATAAAATTCACCGCCTTTATCTAAAATAATGGGTACGGAAGCCAACGAAATGACGTTATTAACCACCGTGGGTTTGCCAAACAAACCGCTGATCGCAGGTAAGGGTGGTTTAAAACGCACGAGGCCACGTTTACCTTCCAAACTTTCCATCAATGAAGTTTCTTCGCCGCACACATAAGCGCCTGCGCCTAAGCGAACTTCTAAATCAAATTTTTTGCCGCTACCCTGAATATTGTCGCCTAAATAACCTGCTGCATAGGCTTTGGTGATAGCGGTGTTCAGCGCAATATGCGCATGTGGATATTCCACACGTAAATAAATAAACCCTTGGGTTGCGCCCACTGCAATTCCAGCAAT
Source organism: Methylococcaceae bacterium (assembly GCA_005779525.1). GTDB lineage: Bacteria > Pseudomonadota > Gammaproteobacteria > Methylococcales > Methylomonadaceae > SXIZ01. The sequence continues at coordinate 4,702 of SXIZ01000111.1, read as the reverse complement.
GGTCATACCTTCAATTAGGACAAACGGATCGCCTTCCATCACCATGCGGTCTGAGAACGTACCCGAGTCTCCTTCGTCGGCATTACAAATAATGTATTTTTGTTCGGATGGCGTATTAAGGACAGTGTTCCATTTAATACCTGTAGGGAAGGCTGCACCACCACGACCACGCAAGCCCGAATCCGTAACCGCTTTTACAATGTCGGCCGCTGGCAGTTTAAGGGCATTGCTTAAGCCTCGGTAGCCTTCATTAGCTAGATAATCCTCTAGGCTAACTGGATCAGTTTTACCAACACGTGCAAAGGTTAAGCGTTGCTGTTTTTTGAAATAACTAATTTCTTCGGTTACGCCCAAATTTAATGGGTGTGAACCTGCTTGGGTAAAATTTGCATCAAATAAGCTTGTAACATCGCTCACTTGCACCGGGCCGTAGGCAACCCGTCCGTTAGCAGTTGCAACTTCAATTAAGGGTTCTAACCAATACAGACCACGTGAGCCATTGCGCACGATGTTGAGTTCAATACCACGCTTAGCGGCTTCTTGTTGAATTGCTTTTGCTACCCGGTTTGCGCCTAAAGAAATAGCGCTGGAATCATTGGGGATGTAGATAGTGGTACTCATGCAGATTCCTCCTGGGTTGCAATAATCTCATCGAAGCTAGCGTTGGTCACGCGACCATAAATTTCATCGCCAATTTGTAGTGCAGGAGAGCAGGCGCAATTACCCAAACAATATACGGGTTCTAGTGAAAACTGCCCATCGGCAGTGGTTTCATGAAAGTCTATGCCTAATTTGTTTTTTACATGAGCTTCTAAAGCTAGACTGCCCATAGCTTGACAGGATTCGGCACGACAAAGATGTACCGTCGTATTTCCTGGCGGAGTCTCACGGAAATAATGATAAAAACTAATAACACCATGCACTTCAGCGCGAGAAAGATTAAGTGCTTTAGCAATTTCAGGGACGCTTTCAGGGGGGATATATCCCAATGCATCCTGTATACCGTGCAAAATAGGTAAAAGTGCACCGGGTTTGTCCTTAAGTGCAGCAATAACATCTAATACGGTTGATTGTATGGCGCCTGGTCCTGACATATTGATCTCACTTTGACGCTTCCATTCCTGTTAAAACAACAGCGAATCCCTGTTGTTGTGTCGCTAAGTTATTAGTAAGAGCATAGCATAAGAATGATGCTAAGTAAAAACTCAAAAAATGATTAAAACGCTCAGGTATTCATCGTGTCTTAAGCTCTGGATGCTTGATTGGTGTAGCTTGTAAAAAGTCGTAATTTTGAGGAGCAGTATAATTACTTCAATGGCTTAGATATTGGTGTTCATGGTAGGTAGCTTAAAACTGCCGTAAATTAACTGCGGTCGCAACAAAATTAAGCGCGGTTTTTTCAATGATAGAGTGCTTTTAAGAAACACTATATTTCCTCTGAATTACTCTCTAACATATTGAAGACAGCGTGTGTTAACCGCCAGAATGCCATGTTTTTTCTAAAAGGCGAGCGCAAAATAAAAAAATGTGGGTTAAAAGCGGACAAAGGATAGTAATAAGTAACCAAGGGGCGGTGGTGTCGCCCCAGATTTGAAGTCTTTTTTAAGGTGCTTTGCTCAAGCACTAAGCTAAAACGAATTTTAAGCCAATCAACAGTAAAATCGTAGCTAATACGGGCCGCAAAAATTTCTCAGGGATTTTAGCGCTTAGATGGCTGCCGATCCAAATTCCAGGAATTGAGCCTAAAAGTAAACTCCCTAACAGCGTAAAGTCTACATTACCCAAACTTAAATGACCTATGCCCGCGACTGCCGTTAATGGAATGGCATGCGCCAGATCTGTGCCTACAATTTTTAAGGTAGACATTTTAGGATAGAGAAAAATAAGCGCGATAGTACCCAATGCACCTGCGCCCACCGAAGATAAGGTGACTAAAACGCCCAATACGGCGCCTGTGAGCACGGTGGCCGGAATTTGCAAATGTGCAAAACGTCCGGCGTTGGACTCATTGCTATGTTCATCGTCTATTTGCCCTAATTGCGCTGCTCTACGCAGCAGCATGCTACGCACTAATAACGCTATCGCCGTTAAAATTAAAGCAACACCTAAGGTGAAGGTGATTGTGCCTGTAATTTCCTTGCCCACCTCCATCAGATGTTTAAGTACATACAGCGTTAACAACGCAAATGGAATACTGCCTAAAGCCAGCCAGCCTACGATTTTCCAAGCTACCGACCCATGTTTCCCATGATGTACCCAAACGCCCCCTGTTTTAGTGATCGCTGCAAATAGTAAATCTGTACCTACGGCAACCGCGGGTTTAAATCCAAATAAGAATACCAGTAAAGGTGTCATTAGAGAGCCGCCGCCTACGCCAGTCACTCCGACCAGTAAACCCACTAATAAACCCGAAAAACTGTATGCCAAATTCATCTAAGCCAAAACCTAATCTGTAATTGAAAATTGTGCGGCAGTATAACAGTTCAGCTTGTTCTAATTTAGAGATATAGTTATAAAAGATAAGGTTTGCTAGTTTTTTGCCCAGAAGGCATATGGGTATGCAGCTCAGTGCAGATGAGTGCTTTCAAATGCTAATCTTGAAGCTTGACGCTGAGTTAGCGTCAGCATGAATGCGGTAGCTTGTAGGATTAATCTCCATCGTCTTCTTCTTGTAGGGTGCTACGAAACTCATGTGAAAGCAGTAGCTGGGCACCTTGAATCACAACTTCATAGTCTGTGGGTAACGGGTCGGCGACAAAAAAACCTTGTGTAACTGGGTAATAATTCTGTAAGACGTAGCGGGTAAAGTTGCTTGCACTGGTTTTGAAAAACATACCGACCTGCCCATTGCGCCAGACAGCGGCAGATTGTGGGATCACATGCCCCGAAACTGCTGTGTCCGCAGAAGCAAACCATACATTGAGATGCATACCGGTACGGAAATTTGCGCGCGGGGTAATAAAAAAGTAAGTTTCGCCTTGGCTGAGTTGGCTACCATTGGGGGCGGGTGAAATAAAGTGAGCTTGCTGAGCATGCTGGCGATTAGCCTCAACATCAACCCAAACGTGTTTTAAATCCGACGGTACCGTGGGAGTTGCAGGTAGGCTAATTAATAGCAGTACCTGTTCTCGATTGACAAGGCTGCGTATTTCTTTTTGCTGCCTATTTTTTGCCCAGGCGCTTAATACTGCTCCCCAATTAGCCAGCAAGTTTTCATTAATACTTTGCAAACGAGCTTCAGTACTGCCAATTTTGGCGCGATTCATAGCCAATTGCATTTGTTGTTCCTGCATTTGCCGTTCGGAATTCACACCATTTTGATAAAGGTTGCGTACCCGGTTAATGGCTTGTTCTGCAGCGGTTAAACTCGCTTGCGCAGATTGATATTCTGCCTCGGCAGCAAAATATTGTTCGCGTAATTGCAACAAGGCTTGCAAATCCATGACCGTAGCAGCTGCTTGTACTTCGGGCGTATAGTGCCCGCGTTGTAATTTTTGGGTTTTTATCCCGCTGCTGGCTTGTAAGGCAGGGGAGATGACCAACGTGGCGTTTTGGGTAAGTGCAGGTGACTCTATTCCTGGGCTGCTGCTTGCTGGAGGTGATGATTTCTGCGCCGGGGCATCGTCATCGTCGGCTACATTGATCGTGGGATACAGCAAAGCAAGACAAAATAACAATTGATAAGGCTGGCGAAAAAATGCGTGCTGAAAGAGAGTCATCCCATTCCTAAAAAATAGACGTAATACACACTGGTTAGAATGCGGCTATCCTAACAAATTAAATTCCAGCGCCTGCTAAGCAGAGTGCGCTGGAAACCACGAGGTAATTTTAAATTGCTAAGCGTTAACTTGCAGATTGGCTATCGCGCAATGATTTGCCCAAATCCGGGTGATTTTTTTGGCAAACTGGGCAGATATGTTTACCCTCAAAGCTTATCCAGCCAGCTAGTTTGATAGCTTCAGCGACTTCGCCTTCATACCAAGCGCGGTTATCGCTAATTCTTCGGCCAGTGCGTTGATCTGGTCTTGGGGCGCGGCGAAATTCTACCGAGCGCAAAGCTAAAGGGTTACAGATATCACAGAAAACAAATTTTCGTATACTCATGTTAGTGATTAGTCACAGATTTTTTTAGAGACTTAGGGGGTGTTTTTCTTATAAAACTAGGGTATCATTTTTTTTAGAGTTATTTTATGTTATGCAAAAATTAGCAGTTATTTGTTAAAAACAAAAGGTGGAAATTGTGATTTCGAATAAACAACAAGGTTTTACTTTGATCGAGTTGGTCATGGTCATAGTAATTTTAGGGATTTTAGCTGCAACTGCATTGCCTAAATTTGCTGATATGCAAAAAGATGCAAAAATTGCTGCGCTTAGAGGGGCGTTTGGCTCAATTAATTCGGCAATTGCTATTGCGCATTCACAAGCATTAATTAGTAACTTTCTTGCAGCTTCAGGGCAAAGCATTACTCTTGAAGGTGCTACAGTAAATTTGGTTTATGGCTATCCAGCTGCCTCTGATACTGGGATAAAGCTTGCTGTGAACTTGTCAACAGCTGATTTTACCCTGGCGGCAGTTACCCCTGCAACCACTCCGCCAACTTACACTATTAGCTTAACCAAGGCTACAACGCCAGCAAATTGTAAATTAACTTATACGCAAGCAACCGCTACCGCTGCAGCAAAAGTTGCGGAGACTGACATC